>JBLHMP010000024.1:0-47913 GCA_047623555.1 Granulosicoccus sp. | reverse complement strand
CCCAAACTCATCGAAGGCATCAAGTTCAACGACGGTATCGAAGTGACCGATGCCAATGAAACCTGCGTCGCCTGAATGGACGCCATCACCCAAATTCAACCATAGCTCGGAAAAGCAGAGACACAAAACACGCAATCAAATGCGTTTCCACACAGCCTCGGCTGCAAACCGCCAGAACATGATTGCGTTATCAAAGGTAATATTTCCTCCAAAGGTATCCGAATATTCCATGTCCCCGGCCAGCAATATTCCGACCGTACGGGCATAAGCCTAACCAAAGGTGAACGCTGGTTCTGCACCCCGGCACAGGCAATCAACGCCGGTTGGCGGCAGTCTTTTAGATAGATCCCATTTGATCCCGGTCAAAGTTGCGCCCCTCATGTTGCTTTAACCTGTAGGGGACACAAATCAAAAAAGGATCAATCTTATGTCGCACACGCCCCACGAACTGGCCGAAGAATTTCCCGACAATGTCGACCAGATGAGTGAGCTGAAACAATCAGACGCCCATTTCGCCCGCCTGCACGATGAATACCACGAACTAAACCGCACCATTCATCGGGCCGAAACCAACGTCGAACCAATCGAGGATCTTGCCGGTGTTGACCTGCGCAAAAAACGTGCAATGCTCAAAGATGAAATCTGGAATATCCTGTCCAAATAGGGATTCCAGTTTCTTCTCGTTGCAAATACCTCCGCCGGAGGCCTAAAATCTCTTCCGGCGGAACATCGGCCATTCATTCAACCTGATACGGCAATACGCCTCGCTGATCCGTATCTATGGTCAATCGCCGTTCAAGCGGCGGAACGGATCGTTGATGGCAGGTTTTGCGCTCGCAAATCCGGCAGGAAATCCCGATCGGCTCAAATGCGCTGGCCTTGGACACATCCAGGTTATCCGCATACACCAGAGACCCCGCATGGCGCACCTCGCAGCCCAAAGCAATCGCATAGCGGCGCACCGGTGCGCCGTATGATCCCCCCGGTTTGGACACATCGCGCGCCAATGAAATATAACGCACCCCATCCGGTGTTTCCGCCAATTGCCGCAAAAACCGCCCCGGCGTTTCAAAGGCCCGATGCACGTTCCACAACGGACAGGCGCCGCCAAATCGGGCAAATTGCAACCGCGTGGCGCTGTGGCGTTTGGTGATCGTTCCGGCCTGATCCACCCGCACAAAGAAAAACGGAATGCCTTTGGCGCCGGGCCGCTGCATCGTCGACAACCGATGCGCCACCTGTTCGATGGACGCGCCAAAGCGACTGCTTAACACCTCAAGATCATGGCGACAGTCCTGTGCGGATTGCAAAAAGGCCGTATAGGGCATCAGGGTCGCGCCGGCGAAATAGTTGGCCAGCCCGATTTTGGCGATGGCCCGCGCCTCGTCACTGTGGAACCGGGCAAAATCCAGCGTTGCCTCAAGCAGTCGGTCCTGATCAAGCAATGCCACCTGCAACAACAGTTGAAACAGCTGCGTTTCCGGCGGTGTTCGCGACGATAACAACAACCATTTGGTTGCTGGGTTATAGCGCCGCAATGCCTCGATATCACTTAGCTGAACTTCAACGCCCTGGGTTTTCAACCACGCTATGGCGGTGGCCCGAATGTCATGCGGATCACGTCCGCGACTGGCAAAATGTTCCGCCGCCCGGTCCACCGCATCAATGTAGTTGTCGCAATAATGAAAAAAATCGCGCACCTCGTCCCATGGGCTGGCCTGCGCGCGGGCATCGTCGCGCCCCAACGCCTCGTCCAGTGAGGCCAACCGTTCGTGGGTCTCGCGGTAACTGCGGTGCAATTCGATAAACGCCCGCGCCAGCGCCGGGGCGTTGGACGCGGTCAGGCGCAGATCGGCCAGCGGCGGCGTGGTATCCGCAAACACCGGATCGGCCAGCGCCTCGCGCATATCGCTGACCAGACGCTCACTATCCCCAGTGCTAAGCTCGGTTACGTCCATGCCAAATTCTTGCGCCAGGGCAAGAATAACAGTCGTCGACACCGGCCGATTGTTGTTTTCCATCTGATTGAGATAGGGCAGGGACACGCCCAGCTTGGCGGCAAAGTTCTTTTGCGTCAGGCCAATCCGTGTGCGCATCTCGCGCAGTTTAACCCCTGCATATAGTTTTTGGGTCGCCATGTGTCGCCTTTGCAAAGTCAGGTTGGCATCATGCTAACTTTGCTAAGTTACCGGCGCAAGCGGTCAAATATCCAGCTGTTTCTGCCGCCGTATCACCACCAGAATGGAAATCAGCCCGACGGTTGTGGTCAGCAATTGGATATACAGCAACGGATAGGCCCCGGTTTCGAGGGTCAGCAGCGATCCGGCCAGCGCGCTTAGCGCGGCGCCAACGCCAATCATCATTGCCCCACCCAGACCCGACGCAGTCCCGGCCAGATTTGGGCGCACCGACAACATGCCCGCCGTGGCATTGGGGATCGTCATGCCGTTGCCCAGGCCAATAAAAATCATCAGCCCGAAAAAGCTATAGGGCGTTGCCAGTCCGGCCATAAACACGATCAGCGTTAGCACAACGCCAACAAGGGCCGTAATACAGCCCCACATTACCATGCCGTTAATTCCAACACGCAACGCATACCGCCCGGTCAGAAAATTCCCGACAATATAGCCAAGCGCCGGAAGGCCAAACACAATGCCCAAAGTGCTTGGCGTCAGTCCAAACACCACACTGCCGATAAACGGAGCGCCGCCCAGGTAGGCGAAAAAAGCGCCAGATGACGCGCCAGAGGCAATGGAGTAGCCCCAAAACCGCGGACTGCGCAGCAATTCAGGGTATTCGCCAAATTGCTGACGCAGGGTTTGTCCGGTCTTGGTAACGGTTTCGCCCAGATCGGCCCAGACCAGAACCATGGTCAGGCCGCCAAGCCCCAGCAGCAGCCAGAAATTCGCATGCCAGCCAAAGGCGTGGTCTAGCGCCCCGCCAATCGCCGGACCGAGCATCGGCACCACGGCCATGCCCATGGTGACATAACCAATCATGCTGGCGGCTTTGTCAGCCGGATAGATGTCGCGCACAATTGCCCGACTAAGCACCATCGTCACCGCGATGGAGGTCTGGCACATGCGGAAAAACAGAAACACTTCGATGCTTGTCGAGAACAGGCAGCCGACCGTGGCGACCATGAAAATCGCCATACCGCCCAGGATCACCGGACGACGCCCGATATTGTCCGACAGCGGCCCGATGAAAAGCTGGAACACCGCGCTGGTGCCCAGATACAGCGCCACCGACAATTGCATCAGCCGATAGTCGGTCTGGAAAAATTCGGACATGCCCGGCAGGCTGGGCAGGAACACGTTCATCGCCAAAGCCGCCAATCCGGACATCAGGATCAGCGTTGCGATATGGGGCGGTGATTTTTGGTTTTGTGACTTGGTTGACACAGACATGACCTAGGCTTGAGGTGTACTGTAGCAACATGCCTATCCTGATCAGAAGTTCAAGTGTTAATTAGCAACTTTGCAATTTACAATCTGTCACCCATCAAGGGTTTGCAAATTTGCGGAAAACTGCTTTGGTCCGGCGTGCTTATCCCCTATGATACCACAAAATTTTCAGGGGGATATACCATCATGAAAGACATCCATGCCGAACTCGAAACCCGCCGCGAGGCCGCCCGTCTTGGGGGTGGTCAGCGCCGGATCGACACCCAGCATTCCAAAGGCAAGCTGATCGCGCGCGAACGGGTCGATTTGTTGCTGGACGAGGGCAGCTTTGAAGAGTTCGACATGTTCGTCGCGCATCGCTGTACTGATTTTGGTATGGAACAGAACCGCCCGGCAGGCGATGGGGTGATCACCGGCTGGGGCACGATCAATGGCCGCATGGTCTATGTGTTCAGCCAGGATTTCACCGTATTTGGCGGATCACTGTCCGAAACCCACGCGCAAAAGATTTGCAAGATCATGGATATGGCGATGCAAAACGGCGCACCGGTGATCGGCATCAACGATTCCGGCGGTGCGCGTATTCAAGAAGGCGTTGCCAGCCTTGCCGGGTACGCCGAAGTATTCCAGCGCAATATTCTGGCCAGTGGCGTGGTGCCGCAAATTTCGCTGATCATGGGGCCATGTGCCGGTGGCGCGGTCTATTCCCCGGCGATGACCGACTTTATCTTTATGGTCAAAGACAGCTCTTACATGTTCGTGACCGGCCCTGACGTGGTGAAAACTGTGACCAACGAAGTGGTGACCGCCGAAGAACTGGGCGGCGCCACGACCCACACCCGCAAATCATCCGTCGCCGATGGTGCGTTTGAAAACGATGTTGAGGCGCTGGCCGAAGTTCGGCGTTTGTTTGATTTCCTGCCCCTGAACAACCGCCAGAAACCGCCGACACGGCCGTTCTTTGACGAACCGGGCCGGGTTGAGGCGTCGCTGGACACGTTGATACCTGAAAACGCCAACACGCCGTATGACATGAAGGAACTGATCCACAAAATCGCCGACGAGGCGGATTTTTACGAAATTCAGGAAGAGTTCGCCAAAAACATCATCACCGGCTTTATCCGCCTTGAAGGTCAGAGTGTTGGTGTTGTTGCCAACCAGCCGATGGTTCTTGCCGGCTGTCTCGACATTGATTCATCGCGCAAAGCGGCGCGGTTTGTGCGGTTCTGCGATGCCTTTGAAATCCCGATCCTGACGCTGGTCGATGTGCCCGGCTTTTTGCCCGGAACCTCGCAGGAATATGGCGGCGTCATCAAACACGGCGCAAAGCTGTTGTTTGCGTATGGCGAGGCGACGGTGCCCAAGGTGACGGTGATCACCCGCAAAGCCTATGGTGGCGCCTATGATGTGATGGCGTCCAAACACCTGCGCGGCGATTTCAATTATGCTTGGCCGACAGCCGAGATCGCGGTGATGGGGGCCAAAGGTGCCACAGAAATCATCCACCGCGGCGATCTTGGTGATGCCGACAAAATCGCCGCCCATACGGCGGACTATGAGGACCGGTTCGCCAACCCGTTTGTTGCCGCGGAACGTGGATTCATTGACGAGGTGATCGTGCCGCATTCGACCCGTATGCGGGTCAACCGAGCGTTTGCATCATTGAGGGGCAAGTCGCTGAAGAACCCATGGAAGAAGCACGATAATATACCGTTGTAATAAACCGCGTAGGGTGTGCATTCTGCGCACCTTCACCGGAGTGGTGCGCAGAATGCACACCCTACGAGGAATTTTAATATGACCCAACTCTACAAAAACCAAGCCTTTACCGTCTCTCACGCTGATGACGGTAAGTTCGAAGGCCAAGGCCTGCGGGCGTTCTTTGAATACCGTGATCTGGGCATAAACGCGGCGACCAAAGGCAAGTTCGGCGCGCATGTGATCCGGGCGGTGCCGGGGGTTGAGAGCCCTGCGGCGTGGCATTCCCATGACCTTGATTTCCAGATGGTCTATGTGACCAAGGGCTGGGTGGTGTTTGAATACGAAGGCCCCAAAGAACACGGAGGTGGCGAACAGATCCTGCGCGAAGGGTCGTGTGTGCTGCAACCCCCCGGCATCAAACACCGCGAAGTGCGCCATTCCGATGATATGGAACTGATCGAAATCATCTCGCCTGCGGAATTTGAAACACAGGATGAAACCGTGCCATGATCAAGGTCGTGATCCTGGCGTTGGTCATATCGTGCATGCTGGCAGGGTCAGCATGGGCGCAGCAGATGCAGGTGCCATCGGGGCAGCTGGTGACGCTGACCGAGGTGCTGATTGACGAGCAGCCGGGCGAGGTTTGGGTGCGGTTTCGATTTATTGCGCCGGAAATATCACGTCAGGGTGGCTCGGTGAGCTATGATATAGCTGCGCCGGACATGGATCATTTATGCGAGATGCTGGTGCTTCCTTACTTGCAGGAATATGCGTTAACTCCGGCGCGGGTGGTGATCTCATTGTCTGACCGGGACGTGCCATTCGGGGCTTCGGCACCCGAAGCCACGCAATTTTTTGAGGCTTATATGCCTAAATCCAGCCGCTGTATCTGGGAGGAATTTTGATGCACCCACAACATGTTGCGAGACATAACTCATCTAACAAGGCTGTTGAGGCTTTGGAGACACAAACCCCATTGGATCGCCCTCAGCAATACCAAAACGACGTCAATTCGGCTATGATCGGCGCTGGTTGTACAAAAGCAACCGCATATTCGGAACTGAGGCAGGCGGGGTCAAATGGCCTTGTTCGTTTCGATTACATAGTCAGGAGACTTAGATGTCAAAGAGCATCAAATTACTGGCAATGGTCGGTCTTATGGCCGTCGTTGCCGCATGCACGAACAATTACGAAGAAGAATTTGTCGTGGTCGATCCGGAACCTATTTCGGTCGAGCCAGCCTATACTGGCAAATTTAAGTAACCACGTTGCGGGGCCGGCAATTGCGCTGGCCTCACATCGCAACGCGCGCCCTGTCTCATGAGGGTGCCGATGCTAAAACACCGCGGCTTTCCCGGGCGTCTTGTTGGTACTGATTATCAGTTCACCATTCGGCGCTCTAATGCCAAGGGTATCACCCCCATCACCAACCGCGAACGCTATGCGGATCGCCGCCCAGGAGACCGCCGTGCGGATACGGCGTTTATGTCGGCGTTGTTGCAGAATTTCGGTGACGAACCGTTTGAGCGTGGCAACCTGGATGCTGGGCGGCTTAGTTGGTTGTTTGGGCGCGAAGTCATTGCCGCCGAAGATCCGTTTGATCCTGAGAGCTATGAGGCGATGCTGGTCATTAACGTTTCGCTTGCGCGGGCCTCGTTTCCGGATGCGTTTGACGAATGATCGGCGTGTTTTTGCACATAGGGCGCAAAAGTCGGCGTAAATCGGCCCACTCTCGGATTGGTTGTAATCAGGGGTTGGTGTTTCGCGTCGTTACCGGCATCAGTCAAAGGGTAGCTGGCAACAATATCCCCGTGGCCACTGCAAATACACGATACGTTACCCCTCTCCACCTCGGGCAGGTTATTCCCCCAGAGAATAACCTGCCCGTTTCTTTCTTTAAATTCAGCACTCTATTGTATCGGCACGGAATTGCCGGTTGTCGTCCCTGCGCCGGTGAACCCTTGCGCGTGACACGTTGTGCGGGCTTGATGCGCGCAGCAGTCACGAGAAAAAAACAAGGATCGACAAGATGCGAGCAACAAAAATTTGGACAGTCTTGGCGGTATGCGGCGGCCTTGCGGCCTGTGGCGACACAACCGGAGAGCAGGCGCTCCTTGGAGGCGCGGCCGGGGTCGGCACCGCGGTCCTGCTTAATGGCAATCCGGTCGTCGGTCTGGCGGCAGGGGCTGCGGCCAACGTGCTTTATTGCAAAGAAAACCCGCGCAAATGTAACTGATTCCGCGCTTCGGCGCGCCGCTTTTTCCCATCTCAAAACTTCATTCACCGGCCTGAACATTGCGTTCGGGACCGGTGATTTTTGTTGTCAGACACCCATCTCAAAGGACACCCAATGTTCAGCAAAATTCTGATCGCCAACCGGGGCGAAATCGCCTGTCGTGTTATCAAATCGGCCCGCAAGATGGGGATCACCACCGTGGCGATCTATTCAGATGCCGACAAACAGGCGCTGCATGTAAAGATGGCGGACGAGGCCATTCACATCGGCCCGTCGCCCGCCAACCAGTCCTATATTGTCATCGACAAAGTGATGGCTGCGGTTCGCGAATCCGGCGCACAGGCGGTGCACCCCGGTTATGGTTTTCTGTCCGAGAACGCCAAATTCGCCCGCGCGCTTGAGGCCGAAGGCGTGGCGTTTGTCGGGCCTCCGGTGGGCGCGATTGAATCGATGGGCGACAAGATTACCTCAAAGAAGATCGCCAAAGAGGCCGGTGTCAGCATTGTACCCGGCTATATGGGCGAGATTGCCGATGCCGAAGAGGCCGTTAAAATCAGCAATGAAATTGGTTATCCGGTGATGATCAAGGCCAGCGCCGGTGGTGGTGGCAAAGGCATGCGGATTGCCTGGGATGACGCCGAATGCCGAGAGGGTTTTCAGAGCTCCAAGAACGAAGCTGCCAACAGTTTCGGCGATGATCGGATTTTCATCGAGAAATTCGTAACCCAACCGCGGCATATCGAAATTCAGGTGCTGTGCGACGCACATGGTAACGGCATTTATCTGGGTGAGCGCGAATGTTCGATCCAGCGCCGTAACCAAAAGGTTGTTGAGGAAGCGCCAAGCCCGTTTCTCGACGAAGCCACCCGCAAGTCGATGGGTGAACAGGCGGTGATGCTGGCGCAAGCGGTGGGCTATACCAGCGCCGGGACGGTGGAATTCATCGTTGATAAGGACAAGAAGTTCTTTTTCCTTGAGATGAACACACGTCTGCAGGTGGAACATCCGGTGACCGAGCTGATTACCGGCGTTGATCTGGTGGAACAGATGATCCGGGTGGCCAATGGCGAGCCGCTGAGCATCACCCAAGACGATGTGAAACTGACCGGCTGGGCGATTGAAAACCGGCTTTATGCTGAGAACCCGTATCGCAATTTTCTGCCGTCGATTGGCCGTCTGACCCGCTATCGTCCACCGACCGAGGTGACGACAGACACCCATGTGGTGCGCAATGATACCGGTGTCTATGAGGGCGGCGAGATCAGCATGTATTACGACCCGATGATCGCCAAGCTGTGTACATGGGCCCCGACCCGGGGTGAGGCAATTGAGCAGATGCGGGTGGCATTGGACCGGTTTGAGGTTGAGGGCATTGGCCACAATCTGCCGTTTCTGGCCGCTGTGA
The DNA here is from genome assembly GCA_047623555.1 of Granulosicoccus sp. Lineage (GTDB taxonomy): Bacteria > Pseudomonadota > Alphaproteobacteria > Rhodobacterales > Rhodobacteraceae > NORP181. The sequence continues at coordinate 39,164 of JBLHMP010000024.1, read as the reverse complement.
TGGATCACCCGATCTTTATTGCCGGCGACATGACCACGGCGTTTATTGCCGAGGAATACCCGGATGGGTTTGAAGGTGTGACATTGCCCGACGAAAACCTGCGCCGGATTGCGGCGTCCTGTGCGGCGATGCACCGGGTGGCCGAAATCCGGCGCACGCGGGTGTCGGGGCGGATGGACAACCATGAACGCAAGGTTGGTAGCGATTGGGTTGTGACCCTGCAAGACGCGCGTTTTGAGGTGGTGATTGAGGCCGATCACGATGGTTCTACCGTGCGATTTGCTGATGGCAGCACGCTGCGTGTGGCCAGTGACTGGACGCCGGGCGATCAATTGGCTGAACTGGATGTTGATGGGGCGCCGCTGGTGTTGAAGGTTGGTAAAATCAGCGGCGGGTTCCGCATCCGGTCACGCGGTGCCGACCTTAAGGTACATGTGCGCACGCCGCGTCAGGCCGAGTTGGCCGATCTGATGCCGGAGAAAGTGCCGGCTGATACCTCAAAATTTCTGCTCTGCCCGATGCCGGGGCTGATCGTCAAAGTTAACGTTGAAGTTGGCGATGAGGTTCAGGAAGGCCAGGCGCTATGTACCGTTGAGGCGATGAAGATGGAAAACATCCTGCGGGCTGAAAAGACGTCTGTGGTGAGCAAAGTCAACACGGTCGCCGGTGAGAGCCTGGCCGTGGACGATATAATCATGGAATTTGAGTGAGCTAAATGACCGGTTGGGCCCTATCTGAACGGCAACATCATTGCCCGACCCGCCGGTCTTCGACTTCGCGTTGGCGGTCGGGGAATTTGTCGATGGATCGGCTGATGTCCCGCACGGTCCAGGGGCGGGGTTTGCGCAGTTTAACGCCGCCATCCTTGCCGACCAGCACCATTGAAAACCCACGCGGGCGCAGTTTGGTGCGGATGGGCGACAGGGCCTTGGGGTCGGTGTCGGTCAGAATCAGTACGTCGCGTTCGCCCAACGCGGCCAGTTCTTCGTTCAGCAAATCCATCTGTTCGATATACCGTGGGTCCTGGGGGCTGTCTGCAAAGACAACTATGAGCCGGTTTTTCCATAAAAATTCATTCAACTCGCTGTCACTGGCGGGTTGGACCACCGCAATCGGCATTGGTTCCGGGGTGTCCTGGGACAATGCAGCAAGCGGGATAAGTGCTGTTAAAACAATGGCTAGAATGCGGGTCATGCGATCTCCTGTTGCTTCGAATATAGGCTTGGTTGCGGGGATTGCGACCGTTGATTTTACTGGGGACCGCAAAAATTTTAACGTTAACGGCTTTGTCAGAGGATACGCGGGATGATTGCGTCAATCCCTGTGTATTGGCCGATTTGGGCGGCCTTAGGTCAAAGGATCGCCTCTGCGATGGATATAATTTTGCATATTGGCGCACATCGTTGCGCAACGACGACATTTCAGCACTACATGCGACAGAACGCAGAGCGGCTTGAACGCTGTGGTATTGGGTTTTGGGGACCACGTCGCACCCGCAACGGGCTGTTTAGCGGTCTGATGCCGCGGCCACACATAGCCACCGGGCGCAATTTGCAACAGCGGGCGGCGGGGCGTGTTCAGCTTCATTGTGCCCGAACGGCGGCTTCGGGGATCAAAACGTTGGTGGTCAGTGACGAAAACATGCTGGGCACCGTGCGCGAAAACCTACGTATGGGGGAACTATATTGCGGTGTTGGCGAACGGATGGCGCGCTATGCCCATGCGTTTGGCGGCCAGATTACCGATGTTATCCTGAATGTGCGCTCGCCCGAGCTTTTCTGGGCCTCATCGCTTGGCTATGGGCTGACACGGGGCATGGGGGTGCCGGTGCATCAATTGCTAGAACGGTTGACGTTTGGGCCACGCAGTTGGCGCGATGTGGTGACCGATGTGGCCTGCGCAGTCCCGAATGCGCGGATAAAGGTGCTCCCGTTTGAAGAGTTTTCCGGCCAGCCGGACATGCAATTGTCGGTGATAACCGGGCGGGCCTCGCCGAAAACCCACGCACGCGATTGGCTGAATGCCACACCACGATTGCCCGAATTGCGTGAGCTGACCAAGGGTTTGCCCGCAGGCGAGGGGCGTTGGCAACCGTTTGCAGCAAGCCAGATTGCCGCGATGCGCGAAACATACAGTGACGATTTGATGTGGCTGGCGGCGGGCGCCGATGGGCTGGCAACGCTGATCACAGATCCGAATAAAAAACGGGCGGACATGAATCCGCCTCCGACAGACCTGACAAGAGGACGATATTATGACCACGAAGAAAGACGATTGGCAGGCACTGGCTAAGGCCGAACTGCGCGGTCGCCCGATCAAAGACCTGACCTGGACGACGCTTGAGGGTATCGAGGTTCAGCCGGTCTATACCGAGGATGATCTGGAGGGTGTCACCCATATGGGCACCATTCCGGGCGCCGCCCCCTATACGCGCGGCGTCAAGGCAACGATGTATGCCGGCCGCCCGTGGACAATCCGGCAATATGCCGGGTTTTCAACCGCCGAAAAGTCCAACGCATTCTATCGTCGGGGGCTGGCGGCGGGTCAGCAGGGCGTATCGGTTGCGTTTGATCTTGCCACCCACCGGGGCTATGACAGCGACCACCCGCGTGTTGTTGGCGATGTCGGCAAGGCTGGCGTGGCGATTGACAGCGTTGAGGATATGAAAATCCTGTTTGACGGCATCCCGCTGGACAAAGTGTCGGTGTCAATGACGATGAACGGCGCAGTGATCCCGATTTTGGCCAGTTTCATCGTCGCGGGCGAAGAGCAGGGCCATGACAGATCGGTGCTTGCCGGCACCATTCAGAACGATGTTCTGAAGGAATTTATGGTCCGCAATACCTATATTTACCCACCAGAACCGTCGATGCGGATCGTGGCGGATATTATCGAATTCACCAGCGCTGAGATGCCGAAGTTCAACAGTATCTCGATCTCGGGCTATCACATGCAAGAGGCCGGTGCGAACCTCGTGCAGGAACTGGCCTATACGCTGGCGGATGGCCGTGAATATGTGCGCACAGCGATTGCACGCGGTATGGATGTGGATAGTTTTGCTGGGCGCCTTAGCTTTTTCTTTTGCATCGGCATGAACTTTTTCATGGAGGCGGCAAAGCTGCGCGCGGCGCGTTTGTTGTGGCATCGGATCATGACCGAATTTGGTGCAAAGAACCCTAAATCTTTGATGTTACGCACGCATTGCCAGACATCTGGCGTGTCACTGCAAGAACAAGACCCGTATAACAACGTCGTGCGTACCGCATATGAGGCGATGGCGGCGGCGCTTGGTGGCACCCAAAGCCTGCATACTAATGCGCTCGATGAGGCGATTGCCTTGCCTACCGATTTCAGTGCCCGGATTGCACGCAACACTCAGCTGATCCTGCAGGAAGAAACCGGCGTCACCAATGTCGTCGATCCGCTGGCCGGGTCGTATTACGTTGAAAAGCTAACCCATGATCTGGCCGAAGAGGCGTGGAAATTGATCGAGGAAGTCGAGGAAATGGGCGGCATGACCAAGGCCGTGGCCAGCGGCATGCCGAAACTGCGCATTGAAGAGGCCGCGGCGACGCGGCAGGCCAGGATTGATCGCGGTGACGAGGTGATTGTTGGTGTCAACAAATACCGGCTAAAGGAAGAAGATGCGATCGACATTCTGGATATCGACAATGCTGCCGTGCGCGACAGTCAGATTGTCCGGCTTAATCAGATTCGCAGTACGCGGGATGACGCAGCAGTTGAAGCCACTTTGACCGAGATCACACGTTGCGCAAAGGACGGTGGCAATCTGCTTGAGGCGGCAATTGATGCGGCGCGCGCGCGGGCCACTGTAGGGGAAATCAGCATGGCAATGGAAGAGATATTCGGACGCCACCGCGCCGAAGTGAGAACGCTGGCCGGTGTTTATGGTGCCGCCTATGAAGGCGACGAAGGCTTTGCCGCGATCCAGAAATCGGTTGAGGACTTTGCCGAAGAAGAGGGCCGCCGCCCGCGCATGCTGGTGGTTAAAATGGGTCAGGACGGCCATGATAGGGGCGCCAAGGTAATCGCCACAGCGTTTGCGGATATTGGCTTTGACGTTGATGTAGGGCCGCTGTTTCAAACTCCGGCCGAGGCGGCGCAAGACGCGTTGGATAACGACGTGCATGTGATCGGCATTTCCAGTCAGGCCGCCGGGCATAAAACGTTGGCACCGCAATTGGTTGAGGCGCTGAACGAGGCCGGAGCAGGCGACATTATCGTGATCTGCGGCGGCGTCATTCCGCAACAGGATTACCAGTTCCTGTACGACCATGGCGTCAAAGCGATCTTTGGTCCGGGCACCAATATCCCCAAGGCGGCACAGGACATCCTGAGCCTGATTCGCGCGGCACGCAACTGATGGGTAAGCGGCAAATTATCGTTGTCTCGATTATTGCCGGGATGGTGTGGGCGCTTGCCATCGTATGGGGCCCGCAGCGCGCTAATCTGCCGTTTTTGCCACCGCAAATTGCCTTGCCCGGTGCGTTTATCGCGCCGGGGTTGGTGACGCTGTTGATGATCGCGCGTCTGGCGATGCGTCGGTTTTTTGATGATGCCAGCATTGATGGGCAGGATTTCATCGCTGGAACTTCGGCCTGGATTGATCAAAAGGTACTGTCCAACACCATTGAACAACTGGTTTTGGCGCTGGTGATCTGGCCGTTTGTGTCCTTGTCACTCGGCGGGGCCGCTGTTCTGGTCTTGGGCTTTGGTTTTGCCATTGCCCGGCTGTTGTTCTGGATCGGCTATCACATATCGCCACCTTTGCGCGGGTTCGGGTTCGCAGCCACGTTTTACCCCACGGTACTGGCGGCTATCTGGTCAGCTCTGGCCTGGGCGATGTGAACAAATAAACCCGACCCCGATGTCTTTCCACCCGGAGCCTTTCCAATAGAATGCAGCTTGCCTACAGTACGTGCCGTATGACTGTAGGGAGCCAAGATGACTGTAGGGAGCCAAGACATGTTACTGGACCATTTTGCCGTATCGGGTGAAACGCTGGACGCCGCTATTGATGCGGTTGAAACGGCATTGGGCGTGTCGATGCAGCCCGGTGGCCAGCATGACGTATTTGCCACCCATAACGCGCTTTTGGGTCTGGCCGATGGCCTTTACCTTGAGGCAATTGCGATTGATCCGGACGCGGCGCGGCCAACCAGGCCACGCTGGTTTGGTCTGGATCAGTTTTATGGCCCTGCAAGGCTGACCAACTGGATTTGCCGGACGAACGACATGGCCGACACCCTAAGCCGTTTGCCCGGGGGTGACCCCGTATCGCTGCAACGTGGTGATCTGCGCTGGCAGATGGCGGTGCCTGCGGATGGGATGCTGCCCTATGACAACCTGCACCCGGCGTTGATTACCTGGCAAAGCCCGGTGCATCCCAGTTCGGTGCTGACGCCGTCAGGATGTGTGTTGCGGCGGCTGGTGGTCTCTCATCCTGATGCTGGCGCACTTCGGCAGGCCCTGTCAGGCGATTTTGCCGATCCGCGCGTGGTGTTTGAGCCGGGACCAGCCGCGTTGATGGCTGAGATCGAAACGCCACACGGATTGCGTGTCTTGCGATGATCCTGCGCCAGGCCCACCCTGACGATGCACCCGCGATTTGCGGAATCTGGAACGCCGTCATTCGCGATACATTGGTCACCTTTACCTCTGCTGAAAAGACCCAGGCAGAGATCGCAGCGGACATCCTATCGCGTGGGCCGGGTTTCCAGGTGGCCGAATGGGACGATCAAATCATTGGCTTTGCAACATATTTCCCGTTTCGCGGTGGCGTGGGGTATGCCCATACCAAAGAACATACCATTCAGCTCTCACCCAAGGCGCGTGGGTTGGGTTTGGGCCGTTCCCTGATGCAGAAACTGGAGCAGGCAGCGATCAATGAACAGGTGCATTCGCTCTGGGCCGGGGTCAGCAGCGCTAACCCCGCAGGTGTCACGTTTCACAGGCGCATTGGATTTAGCGAAATTGCCCGGCTGCCCGAGGTTGGTCGCAAAAACGGCCAATGGCTAGACCTGACGCTCATGCAGAAAATCCTGCGCCCGCAAACAACCGCTGACACCAGCGCGCAGCCAAGGTAAGGTAGCCACATGTCTTTATGGAGCCGCATATCCGAGGCGCTGGCCGCGCTGACCAAAGGCGAAAGCCTGACCGACGTGTTTGACTATTTGCGCGCGCCGCCAGATCGCACGGTTGGCTTTGCCATCGCGGTGATCGCGCTGGGCGCCAAGATGGCCAAGGCCGATGGGCACGTGACCCGCGATGAGGTTACTGCCTTTCGCGAAGTGTTCCAGATTGCAAAAATCGACGAAGCAGGCGCCGCGCGTGTTTTCAACATGGCGCGCACTGATATCGCAGGATACGAAGAATACGCGCTGCGCATTCATCGAATATTTTCAAGTGATCCCAAGGCCTTGCACGATTTGATGGAGGGGCTTTTTCACATTGCCATGGCGGATGGGTTTTATCATCCGGGCGAGGATCAGTTCCTGGAAAGAGTGGCTGAGATATTTGAGCTACCCAATTCAGTGTTTCAGTCGCTAAAGACGCGGTTTGTTCCGGACGCTGTTCCTGACCCCTATTCGGTTTTGGGGGTGACGCCGGATATGCCCTATAAAGAGGTGCGCGCAGCGTGGCGCAATCTGGTGCGCGAAACCCATCCAGATGCAATGTTTGCGCGCGGCGTCCCCGAAGAGGCGATCAAATTGGCAGAAAAACGGATGGTCGACATCAACCGCGCCTGGGACGAAATCAACAGTGCGCGGATTTGATGCGATTGGCGACCTATAACGTCGAATGGTTCAGTAATCTGTTTGATGAACAGGACCAGTTGTTGATGGACGATGGCGGGTCAGGGCGGCGCGATGTGACGCGGGCACAGCAGATTGAGGCGCTGGGCGTGGTGTTCACGGCAATGGATGCCGATGCGGTGATGGTGATCGAAGCGCCAGATAACAACCGTCGGCACAGCAGCGAAACGGCGCTTTTGGCGTTTGCAGAGGCGTTCAACCTTAGAACGCGTGCCGTTGCGTTTGGTTTTACCAGCGATACCCAGCAAGAAATCGCTCTGTTGTACGATCCGGATGTTCTGACTGTACGACACGATCCGCTGGGCAAAGAAACCGGAGGCAAAGGCAGTTCGGATTCGCCCCGTTTTGACAGCACCTTTCGTATCGATCTGGACGTTGATGCGACCGAAGACCTGGTACAGTTCTCAAAACCGCCGTTGGAATTGGCGGTGACGACAAAATCAGGTCAGAAACTGCGGCTGATCGGGGCACATCTGAAATCCAAGGCCCCGCATGGTGCGCGCACCCATGATGCGGTGATGCGGATATCAATTGCCAACCGGCGCAAACAACTGGCGCAGGCGATTTGGTTGCGGTCGCGTATTTCGCAGCATTTGGAACAGGATACGCCGCTGATCCTGATGGGGGATTTGAATGATGGCCCCGGTCTGGATGAATATGAACATCTGTTCGGGCGCTCTACCGTTGAGATCATTCTGGGCGATGATCTCTATGATCCACACGCACGACAGGCGCTGCAACATTGCCCAGGTGTGGCCGCAACCACGGCTCGATTCAGAAAACACGGTCAGGATAGCTATTTTCAGGCCTTGCTTGATTACATCATGATTTCACCGGGATTAACCGAACACGACCCGGTCTGGCGCATCTGGCATCCGTTTGATGACGGCCCATGTTGGAACTTGCCGAAATTGCGCAACGCGTTGCTGGCCGCATCCGATCATTTCCCGGTTTCTCTGGATATTGCGATCTGACCCTTTCCGAAACCGGTTTTCGTCCCTATATTTATGGTATGAAACAATCCGCCAGCCTTGCTTTTGCAGTTGCCCTTCTTAGCGTTCCGGCCGTCGCGCAAGAACAGGACCCGCCAAGCCTGATGCAACGCGGCGCTGAAATGTTTTTTGAAGGCTTGCGCGAGGAAATGGCCCCTGCGTTGGATAATCTGCAGGATTTGGCACAGCAGGCTGGCCCATCGTTGCTGAATTTCATGACTGAAATGGGTCCGGCTTTTACTGAATTGCTGGACGAGGTTCAGGATTGGAGCCGCTATTCCGCCCCTGAAATATTACCCAACGGCAATATCATCATCCGCCTCAAACCAGATGCAGACCCCAAAGAACCGAACGAGGACGAAATAGACATCTAAGGTTCCAATTTCTAAAAATATCCCCGCCGGAGGCTGATCTTTTTCAGGATGAAAAAGAAAACATCTCGTGGCGGGCCTTCAGGCCCGTCTCATTTCTTTAGCCGCTTGATCAAAACGTCGGCATCCATGGCATTTGCCAGCGACATAAACCGGGCCTCGGCCACCTCGCCAAACAAAGGGGTGGCCTCAGCCGACAACTGCAATTCCAGGAGTTTCTTTTTCGGCTGCCATCGCAAGGTGCCCATTTGCGCATCCTTACGCATCCATAACATCGCGCCAAAGCGCATCGCTTTGCCCAATATCGCGGCCTGTTTTTGCCCCTTGTCATCCAACAGATCATAGAGATCCACAAACCGGGTGCCTTCGCGTTTGTTGCGATAGCGGTGCAGCAACGCCAGCCCCAAAAACACCCGCTCCGAATGTTTCAGCCCGCCCAGATTGGCGCGGGTTGCATTGTCAAAACACACTTCGGCGCGAAAATCAGGATGTGCGCGCCAACTTACATCATGCAACAGACAGGCCGCTTTGGTCAGACGTTTCTGCGCCACAGGAGCGGATTTGAACAGCGGCATGACAAATTGGTACAGCGTTTTACCAAACCCTGGCAGACGGGCGTCTTTGGCCTCGGCAAACCGGCAGGCCTCGATCAGCGGATCACGATCGCGCAGCCGTTGTGGCATCTGTTCGTACAGCATGCCTTCGCGGATGCCATAGCTGGAAATCGCGATATCCTGGGGTTTGAATGTGCGGATCAACTGGCCAAGAACCTCTGCCGCAATAGGCACCAACGCCATCCGCGCCGAAGATATACCGCATTCCGCCTGCAACGTCTCAAGGCTGTTCGCATTGATGTAATTGATCGTTGCGCGCACGTCTTTGCCGCGCATCCGGTATTCATGCAGCACTTTCATCGGGTATTTGCGCCGCGCCATGTCGATGCGGGCAATGGCGCGCCAACTGCCGCCAACCAGAAATAGTCGGTCGTGCTGAGGGCCCATTTTCTCGCTTAGGCCGCTTAGAACCTGGATGATGTGTTTCTTGCGTCCCGCTTGCCCGCCTTTGATATCGCGCAGCTTGAGCGGGCCAAGTTCGGACGTCACCCGTTTGCCAACCCGCCCATCGGCAATTTCCGCCAACTCAAGCGAGGCACCGCCAATATCACAGACGAGCCCATATGATCCCGGCCAGCCCAACAACACACCCTGGGCCGACAATCGGGCCTCTTCTTCGCCACGAATGACCCAGATGCGTAGCCCGGTTTCACGCTCGACCTCGTCGCGAAAATCGGGCCCGTCGGTGGCGTCGCGCACCGCTGCCGTGGCCACCGCCGTCAACGGGGGCAATCCCATGCCACGCGCCAAATGCTGAAATCGCTGAATCGCGGCCAGTGCCCGCACGCGTCCTTTGGGGTTCAATCGCCCGGTTTCGGCGAGCCCGGCGCCCAACGCACACATGATTTTTTCGTTAAAGAAATACGCCGGAGAGCGCGCAGCGCCATCAAAAACAACCATCCGAACCGAATTTGAACCAACATCGACCACCCCGACACGCGACAAACCACGCGTTCCCGGATCGTCAAATAGCGGGCGTCCAAACGGCCCCCATTCGGTCGTGTCAGTTGAGCTGCTTGGTTTACCCATGGCCTCAATCCTCAGTATGGGTTAGTTTCGGCACATCCGATGCGCCGGCCGAACCGCGCCCTGACAAGGACGGGTTTTCCATAAAGAAACGGTGGCAGTTAAAGGCAAATTCGCCTTCTGGAATCGGTGTTCTGGTAAACGCTCCATCGCCATGCATAACCCAGCTTTGCGCCACATCTGCCAGGTTTGCGGCCATCACCTGACTGACAATCTGTGCCTTAACGGTGGCATTGGTGATTTCTATCAGGGTCTCGACCCGCCGATTCAGATTGCGCCCCATCCAATCCGCAGACGAGATATAAACCCGCGCCTTTTTGCTGGGCAGCCCGTGACCATTGCCAAAACAGACAATGCGCGAATGTTCCAGAAACCGGCCAACAATGGACTTGACCCTTATGTTTTCGCTCAGGCCTTTGATCCCCGGTCGCAGTCCGCAAATCCCGCGGATCACCAGCGAGATTTTGACGCCGCCCTGACTGCCGCGGTACAATGCGTCGATCACCTCTGGGTCGATCAGCGAATTCATCTTGGCCCAGATTTCGGCGGGTTTCCCGGCCTTTGCGAACTCTATTTCCGCCTCAATCTTTTCGATCAGCCGCTGTTTTAGCGAGATCGGCGAGATCGCCAGATTTTCCAATGAATCTGGCTGGGCATAACCGGACAGAAAATTAAACACTTTGGCAGCGTCACGCCCCAACACCTCGTTACAGGTAAAGAACGACAGATCGGTATAAATACGCGCCGTGATCGGATGGTAATTGCCCGTGCCGTAATGGGTATAGGTCACCAGTTTATCGCCTTCGCGACGCACTACGATGCTTATCTTGGCGTGGGTTTTCAGATCAAGAAAGCCATAAACCACATGTGCCCCGGCCCGTTCCAAACGCCGCGATTGGCGGATGTTGGCGGCCTCGTCAAACCGCGCTTTCAGCTCAATCAACGCGGTGACAGATTTGCCATCTTCGGCCGCTTCGCACAGGGCCTCAACGATGGGCGAGTTGCGCGATGTGCGGTACAGCGTCTGCTTGATCGCCACCACATTGGGGTCACCCGCGGCCTGCTGCAGAAAGCGGATCACCATATCAAAGGTCTCGTAGGGGTGATGCAACAACATGTCTTTTTGCCGGATTGCGGCAAACATATCGCCCTCAAAATCCGTCACCCGTTCGGGCACGCGCGGGGTGAATTGTGGCCATTGCAAATCGGGTCGATCATCGGCCACCAGTTCGCCCAAATCAGCGACGCCAATCATGCCATCAATTTCAAACACTTCGTCAGGGTCAACCGCCAGTTCGCGAATAACCGTCGCCATCAATTTGGTCGGAGCCCCCGCCGAATGGGTCAGCCGGATAACCTTGCCGCGACGACGGCGTTTCAACGCGACTTCGAATTCACGCACCAGATCTTCGGCTTCTTCTTCGACTTCCAGATCGCTGTCGCGCAACACGCGGAATTCAAAATGCGCTTTGATGCGGTAGCCGGGGAACAGGCTGTCGATTTGCAACAGCAACAATTGCTCCATTGGCAAAAACCGAAGATCACGGCCCAAGGATGGCAATCGGATGAACCGGTCGATCTGTTGCGGAATCGGCAAAAGCGCCTGCAACGCGCGTTTGTCGCGTATCCTCTCAAGCTGCATGGCCAGCACATAGCCGGTGTTGGGGATAAACGGGAAGGGATGCGCCGGGTCTACGGCTAGGGGTGACAGCACCGGAAACACCTGCTGCAAAAACACATCTGCCAGATATTTTTCATCGGCAACATTCAGATCGGTGCGGGTCAGGATAGATATGCCTTCGGCGGCCAGTTCGTTTTGCAAAACGCCCAGAGCCTTTTGCTGGGCATGCATCAGACGGCGGGCGTTTTCGTCGATCAGCACCAGTTGCTCAGCCGGAGATATACCATCAGCTGCTGGTGTGACATTACCGGCATGGGCCAATTCGCGCAGACCAGCGACACGAACGGTATAAAATTCGTCGAGGTTATTGGCTGATATCGACAAAAACCGCAGCCGTTCGAGCAACGGCACGCGGGTGTTTTCCGCCTCTTCGAGCACGCGCCAGTTGAAGCCCAGCCAACTTAGCTCGCGGTTGAAAAATCGTCCTGGCCCGGTGATGTCGAGGTCGGGCATGTCGATAGGGTCAGGAAAGGGTGCGGTCAGGAAATCTGCATGTGTCATAGATAAAGTGCTAAAGGCGGATGCGCGCGGAAAGCAATACCTGTTTCCAGATTTTTACAAAGTCAGGGCGTGCCTTGATCATCCGTTTCGGCCAATATTCGCGCAGCCAATGCGCGCGACAGGGACCGGCGTTCGTCCAGCGAGGCGCGATCCAGCCGTGTCACGATCTGTGCGGCGGCGTTCAGCGACCGGTCCATATGGCGTACCAGATAGGGAATAACGTCAGGGTGCGGCATGATCTGTCGGTCGTTAAACAGCTTGGCCACAACCGCCGCCAACAGGCTGTCATCAGGATGATCCAGCGCCACATGTAGTGCGGCGTCAATGCGGCTTTGCAGATCGGGCAGTGGCAGCGCCCACAGGTTTGGTGTGGCGCGGCCGGTCAACAGCAGGGTATGCCCCTCGGCCAGAACCAGATTATGCAGATGAAACAGCGCGGTTTGCGCAGGCCCATCGGCGGCAATATCCGGCACGTCCTCAACCGCGACCGGGCCTTGGGCCAGTTCCGGCACGTCGGCTTCGCAAAGATCACGGGCGTTGATGATACGGGCACCGGTCTGGGCGGCCCAGACATGCACAAGATGGGTTTTGCCAGCGCCCTCGGGTCCGCTCAGGATCAGCTTGCCGCCGGGCCAGTTTTGCGGCGCGTCAATCAGAATCACAGCCAGCGCATTGGCGTGTGAAACGAAATAGTCCTCGCGGCCCAGGGCAACTTTGGAGGGCAAATCAAAGCTGAGCTGTTGGGGCATGTCAGGTATCGCTCTGATCCGTATCGCCCTGTTGTGGCACGCCTCTATAAAGCGGGCTGTCCAGATAATGACCTACTGCAAAGCGGGTCAGAACGCCCAGTGCCGCCGCCATAGGCACCGCAACCAACAGGCCGATAAAGCCAAACATAGAGCCAAAAACCGACAATGCCAAAAGCAGCCATACCGGGTGCAGGCCGACGGATTTACCCACCAACCTAGGGGTCAGGAAATTGCCTTCGATCATCTGGCCGATGGCGAACACGATCACCACCATGCCGATGGACGCCCAATCGCCCCAAAACTGAAACAGCGCCAAGCCAATGGCCAAAGTGCCGCCAATCAACGCACCCAGATAGGGAATGAACGTCACCAACCCGGCGATAAACCCAACCACCAGGCCAAATTGCAGGCCGACCAGCATAAGGGCGACCGCATAATAGGTGCCAAGGATCAGGCAGACCGTACCCATGCCGCGAATGAACGACGCCAGCGTTGCATCAATTTCAGATGCAAGACGGCGGATCACCGGGGCATGATCCCGCGGCAACAGGTTGTCGACGCGTGTTATCATCCGGTCCCAATCTAGCAACATGTAGATGGTGACGACCGGAACAACGACGAAAAACACCACCACATTGACGACTTTCAGCGCCGATCCGATCAGCGAATTTAGCACCTCTCCGCCTTGGCTCTGGATGGTTTCGCCGATTGAAATCAGTGTTTTGCGCAGGGTTGAGCTTTCGTCCAGCAGAGAGGGGAAACTCTTGATCAGAAAGGCCTGCAAATCACGGGTCAGCTGCGGCATCACCTCGATCAGGCCAATGGTTTGGGACACCAGTGTTGGCACAACCAACAGTACCACAATGGCGAATACAAATATCGCCAGAAAGGTGATGACAGTTGTCGCGGCAATCCGCGACAGACCGGCACGTTCAAGGCGATCTGCCATCGGGTCAATGAAATAGGCAATCGTGCTGCCCACCACAAAAGGTAACAGCACATCGCCCAATGCCCAAAGCACCACAAAGAACACCAAGGCGGCGATGCCCCAATATTTAAGCTGATCGCGAACCGGATATGACATGGTCATCCTTTTGGTGTTTTTGTGAAATCTTATCCAGCACATTGCCGATGGTTGCGCGGGTTGCAAGACTACTAGGCGCGCGCGCGGCAGTTAAACATATAAAATGCGTGATTGCCTGCACAGCGTGTTTGCCATAAATCAAGGCGAAACTGATTTCCAAAAGGTATTTCCATGCGTCTGAGCCGCTATTTTCTGCCCGTCCTCAAAGAAAACCCATCTGAGGCGCAAATCGTCAGCCACCGCCTGATGTTGCGCGCCGGGATGATCAAACAGGCATCGTCGGGGATTTATTCCTGGTTGCCGTTGGGTCTGCGAGTGCTGCGCAAGATCGAAAACATCGTGCATGAAGAACAACAGCGCGCTGGGCATATTCCGGTGTTGATGCCAACCGTTCAATCGGCGGACCTATGGCGCGAAAGCGGCCGTTATGATGATTACGGCGAAGAAATGCTGCGTATCAAGGACCGGCATGGCCGCGATATGCTGTATGGTCCGACCAACGAGGAACAGATCACCGATATTTTCCGCAGCCATGTCAGCAGCTACAAAGACCTGCCGCTGACGCTCTATCAAATCCAGTGGAAATTTCGCGACGAAATCCGGCCTCGGTTTGGCGTTATGCGTGGCCGTGAATTCCTGATGAAAGACGGCTATAACTTTGACATCAGCAAAGAGGCGGCGTTGCATGCCTATAACCGCCATCTGGTCAGCTATCTGCGCAGCTATGAGCGTATGGGCCTGCAGGCGATCCCGATGCGCGCCGATGGTGGGCCAATTGGTGGCGATTACACCCATGAATTCCTGGTGCTGGCCGAAACCGGCGAATCCGAGGTGTTTTATGATAGCGCCGTGACCGACCTGAAATTCGGCGACCGCGAGATTGATTATGACGATGTAGAGCAATGCGTCGGCATTCTTGAGGAATTCACCACGCGTTATGCCCGCACCGATGAAACCCACGATGAGGCGCTGTTTAACGAACTTCCAGAAGACCGCCGCCGCGTGGCGCGCGGTATCGAAGTTGGGCAAATCTTCTATTTCGGCACCAAATATTCGGAATCGATGGGCGCCAAGGTGCAAAACTCGGACGGCAAACCGGTGCCGGTGCATATGGGCAGCCACGGTATCGGCGTGTCGCGTCTGCTTGGCGCCATCATTGAGGCCAGCCATGACGACAAAGGTATCATTTGGCCCGAAGGCGTGACGCCGTTTGATTGCGGCATCATCAACCTGAAACAAGGTGATGAGGCGGCTGATGGAGCCTGTGAGGCGCTGTATGCCTCGCTGAAACTGCTCGGCCTTGAGCCGCTTTATGACGACCGCAAGGAACGCGCTGGCGGTAAATTTGCGACGATGGATTTGATCGGTCTGCCGTGGCGTATTACTGTTGGTCCGCGTGGGCTCAAAAACGGTGTGGTTGAACTCACCTCGCGGCGCACTGGCGAAAGTGTTGAGATGCCCCCAGAAGAAGCGATTGCCAAAGTGGCCGAAATCTACGCGGCGTTATAAGCTGGATATCGGTTTTCTTTCAAGGAAAACCGATATCCTCAAAGGAGCCGTAAATGGCCAAGACCCCAGCCCCCTTTGCCGCCTTTGAGTGGAAAATAGCCTGGCGTTATCTGCGCGCGCGTCGCGCAGAGGGTGGCGTGAACACCATGACCTGGATCAGCGTCATCGGCATCACGCTGGCGGTGTTTGCGCTGATTGCGACACTGTCGGTGCGATCCGGTTTTCGGTCTGAATTTGTCAGCACCATTTTGGGCGCGAACGCCCATATCACCGTCTATAACCACGGGCAGGTGACGCAAAACGGTTATATCGACCGGACTTTGACCGATTACGAGGCCATGGCGGCGCGGGTGGCCGAGGTGCCCGGTGTGACGCGGGTGGCACCGCTGATCCGTGGGCAGGTGATGATCAGCCAACGCAATCGCAATGCCGGCGTCGAAGTGCTTGGCATTACTTCGGAAAACCTGGCGACGTTGCCGGGGATTGCGCAGGCTGAAACCTCTGCCGGTGATTTGGCGCGGTTTAATGACGGCCTTGCCATCGGTTCGGGCGTGGCGCGCGAAATTGGCGCGATGGTGGGGGATCGGATCAAACTGACCTCGCCCAATGGGGTGAAAACCGCCTTTGGAACCAGCCCGCGCATCAATGTCTATGAGGTTGTCTATATCTTTACCTCTGGGCGCTATGACATCGACAAAACCCGCGTTTATATGCCGTTTGCCGAGGCCCAGTCGTATTTCAACCGCGAAGGTGTCGCGGATGAGCTCGAGGTGATGGTTGCTGAGCCCGAAGACGTTGATCTGGTGACCGCCGATCTGTTGCAAGCGGCGGGCGATCGCACCCAGGTCTGGACCTGGCGCAATGCGTCGGGCGGATTTTTGCGCGCGCTTGAGATTGAGGACAATGTGATGTTTATCATCCTGTCCATCCTGGTGCTGATCGCGGCGATGAATATCGTGTCGGGGCTAATCATGCTGGTCAAAAACAAGGGCCCAGATATTGGCATTCTGCGCACCATTGGCCTGAGCGAAGGATCGATTATGCGGGTGTTTTTCATCTGCGGGGCGTTCACGGGCATCATCGGAACCACGTTGGGTGTGGTGTTGGGCTGCCTGTTTGCGATCTATATCGACCCGGTTTTTTCGTTCGTGAATTACGTGATGGGCGGCGGCGTCTGGGATCCGGCAATTCGCGGGATTTACCAATTGCCCGCTGAACTTCGGTTTGAGGATGTCATGTCGGCGGTGGGCCTGTCACTGGGTCTGTCGTTTTTTGTAACGTTCTTTCCGGCGCGACGTGCGGCACGGATGAACCCGGTTGAGGCGCTGCGGTATGAGTGATCCGGTGTTGCATCTAAACGGGATCACCAAGGCCTATAAACGCGGGCTGCCGGGTGAGGTAAACGTGCTGCGTGGTGTTGATCTGCGGATTGAACCGGGCGAGGTGGTCGCCCTGGTTGCGCCCTCGGGGGCCGGAAAATCGACCTTGCTGCATATTGCTGGCCTGTTGGATGCGGCAGATGCCGGGCAGGTGGCAATTTGTGGGCAGGACATGACAGGAAAAGGCGATCGCGCCCGCACCGGCGTGCGGCGGCGCGATGTCGGGTTTATCTATCAGTTTCACCATTTGCTGCCGGAATTTTCGGCACTGGAAAACATCGCATTGCCGCAGCTGGCCAACGGAGTATCCGCCAAAGACGCCGATGCGCGGGCACTTGAATTGCTGGATCGCGTTGGCATTGCTGACCGTGCCAGTCATCGCCCGGCGGCCTTGTCCGGAGGCGAGCAGCAGCGGGTGGCGTTTTGCCGGGCATTGGCCAATAAACCCCGGCTGTTGCTGGCGGATGAACCAACCGGAAACCTTGATCCGGGCACCTCTGATCAGGTATTTGGCGCGTTGATAGAGCTGGTGAAAGGCACCGGTATGGCGGCGTTGATCGCCACGCATAACCTCGAGTTGGCGGCGCGGATGGACCGGATTTTGCACCTTGATAACGGGCTTTTAACCTAGGTCTGTTATGTGATCCGCACAGTTGGATTGTGACAATCGAAGCCGTGGTTTGATGTCTTGATCTGGATCATTGCGAAAATGCCGGCGTTGATCGATCCTGTGGGTGATCTGGGCCGCCCGGGATGGGCGTGACATTGAAATGCCTGCCGATTTTGGCGCGATATCTGGTAACGTTTCAGGATCGTTGATCCGCTTTGCTGAAAAGGGATTTGTCGTGCTGAAACAGTGTTTAACCATCGTTGGGCTGCTGCTTTGGGCAGGGGGCGCTGTGGCGCAGGATGTCAAAGTAGGCGCCGATCTGTACCGCAACCATTGTGCAACCTGCCACGGTATGGACGCAACCGAGCAGGGACCGATGGCCGGAGTTTTGGTCATCAAACCGGTAGATCTGACGGCGCTTACGGCGACAAATGACGGCGAATTTCCGGTTGCCCGCGGTGCCGGGCGCATTGACGGGCGCGCGCCCTTGGTCAGTCATGGCAGCCCGATGCCAGTCTAGGGCTATTTCTTTGAGGGCGAAGACAAGGTGATCAAAGCGCCATCGGGACAGCCCATCATGACCAGTGTCCCAATTGTTGATTTAATTGCCTATTTGCAGCCCCTTCAACAGGGCTAAATACCTTTTCCAACCCCAAGGAGTAGCGGCATGAAAAAACTGATTCTTATAACTCTGCCTGCGCTGGCCGTACTGGCCGACTGTGCCACCGACAGCAGCATGCCGGAACCCAGCGAAGGCGAGAGGATATTTGCCGATAATTGCACCGCCTGTCACGACTATCGCGGCACGGGATCATCGCAATTGGTTGGCGGTCAGACAGCCCCGGAATTGACCCGGATATCGGCGCGCAATGGGGGTGAATTTCCAATCGCGCAGGTGTTGTCGCAGATTGACGGCTATGGTCGGGGCAAAGACCCGGCTGAGGTGATGCCGGAATTTGGCGATCTGTTGCAGGGCGAAACTGTGCCTGTTGATGTTGATGGCACGCTTATCCCAACGCCGCGTCCGCTGGCGGCGTTGCTGGCCTATCTAGAGAGCGTTCAGGTGCCTTAGGGTTAGGTGCAAATGCCTTTGATCTTGGCGTCCTTCCAAGGCACTTTGACATCGGCACCTTTCCAGGCTCCGGGTGAATCTGACACCGGGAATGCACCGGACAACATGGAATGCAGGCGTTTGGTGCGGGCGGCATCGGGGTCTAGGGCGCGGCAACAGACGTATTCTTCGACGATGGCGCCCTGTTGTTCATAGCCATAGGTTAGGAAATCTGGTGCGCCAGCCAGATCAAACAGATAGGGATCGTCAGACTGGCCGTGTTCGGCAGCGGCTCGAAGCGGACTATAGCCAGTGCGGGCGCGGTTTTGCCATTGCCACACGTGGGTCATTTCGTGGGCAAACAACATTGCCGCAATCAGGTGAATCCGTTCGGGGTAATCAGGTTGGTAATTCGTCGCGTACCAATCTTGGGTGAAATAGACCTTGTTGAATAGTGTGACCGCGGCGGGGCTGACGGTTACGATCTCTGCTTTGCCCGGTGGCAGGATACGTTCGCGGCAGGCCAGACGCGGGCGGGCTTTGCGTTTGAATGTGACGCTGCCAACGGGCGCACCTTTGACCAGTCGAACGCGACTAACATCAAGCTGATCGCCATGGATGGACAGCGCAAAGGCCTTTTCGGAAACGGTCAGTGAGCGACCACAGGCCGTTACCAGCATCAGGATCAGAACCGCGCGCAGGATCATTTGGACAACTTCATATGCTCAGACACTCATCGCCAAAACGCGGCTGATTTCTGTCAGCGACCGGCCTGATTGTTCCATCCATTTGTTGAATGCAACCTGAACCGCGCGCATCGCAGTTTTTGAAGTGGTGGCCTTGTCGATAATACCTTCGGCGATCAGGCGGGCGGTGACGTCGCGCGACAGGATGAAACTGTCACGCCCGATGAATCGCATGGCGTATTGCCCGGTGCTGCCACCAATGCGCGCGCCGCCGGATTTTAGGAACGCCAGCAGGCCAATATAGTCAGTTGAGGGCCAGCCGCCCAGAACCGCGCCAGCCCCGCCCTGGTTTCGAAGGCTCATCAGAAATCCGGCATTGTCGCGGATTGTGGCGATCTTCATGGCGTTGCGTACAATTGAAGTATCGCGCAAAAGCGCGTCAAATCTGTCGTCGTCCATGAAGGCGTTGCGGCCCACGTCAAAGCCGTTGAAGGCCTGTTCAAATCCGTCCCATTTGGCCTCGATGACTTTCCAGTTGAACCCAGCCTGAAACACACATTTGGTGATCGTTGCCAGCCATCGGTCCTCGGGGACTTTGGCCAAATCATCTGCAGATAGCGGTTTGGACAGCATCGCGCTTAACGCCTCGGGGCCTCCGTGGCGATCTGCGGCTATGTCAAAAATGGCATCAAAATCGCGCATTTTATGGCCGGAAGAACGAGGCGGTTGCAACTGCAACCATCTTGCCGCTGGTTTCTTCGGTCATCTCGGCGCGGGCAAATATCATGGCCCGTCCGGCGCGCACGACTTCGGCGCGACACAGGATGGCGGTGCCGACACCGGGGCGCAGGAATTGGGTGTGCAGGTCGGTGGTGGCCACCGGGGTGAAGGCATCGAAATGGGCAATTGACGCGATCGACATGGCGGTGTCGGCCAATGAGGCCAGCGCCTGGCCTGACACGATCCCGCCCTGACGCGCCAGATGTTCGCCCAGCGGCATGCGGATCAATACGTGGTCTTTGCCGACCTCGGTGATGGTCAGATCAAGCGCCAGCACCCAGGGCGCAAAATTTTCGTTTAACAGGGTTTGCGCCGAGTCCGGGGTCATGGGGATACCATTTATCAAAGTTGCGGGATCGTCGCCCTAAGTAGACGTCAGATCAATCCGAAAACGGATCGGATTTGCCTGAGTTATTGCCCGCAAAAGGGTCGTCTTTTTTGTCTGCTGTGTCGATATATGCGCGCTGGCAGGCGACGGCCTCGTTAAAGGCGCGGCGGGATCCACGCAACGTATAGTGGCCCAGCTGATTGCCGCTAAAGCTCCACTCCATCGAGTTTTCGCGTTGGAATTCGTCGATGAACAGTTCTGCTTCATCGCTGCTGATGTCGATCATCAGATTGAGGCCGGAATAATTGTCGACGACAGTGCCGCTCATTCCCAGTGTCCAAGGGGATTCATCGCCAAATTTCACCGAGATGGGATAATCTTCGCCATCCATTATCGAAGACCAGCGTTCGTCCAGAATGGTGACATCAAGGGATAGTTCATCATCGTTGGCATCAAAGCCGATGAAAAACGCGGTTTGTCCGTCAAATACGGCAAAGGCCTGACAGCCGGATGATCCAGGATAATATGAGATGTCCCAGTCGTCAACCATTTTCCAGTCGATGGTTTCTGCCGAGACGCTTGTGAGGCTGGCGGCCAGAACACCCGCAGCAGCGAGCGAGCGAAGCCCAAATGTGTGAAAAAACGAATGTGTCATGAAATCCCCCTAAGCCGAATATCTCACAGTATAATATTTTTTTCCAGCCTGCCAATAGTTCTGGCCAAATGACTGGATTTATCATCGCAGCAGGTTCAGGCGCAGCCGCATTTTTGGTCGCTGTTCGCCCGGCAGATGGCGGTTAAGACGTTTGTTGATCAAACCGAACAATCCGATAATCACCAGCGTCAACAGGATGAAATAAAACGCCAAAATCGGGTAGGGGATGAACGGATTGAACGTCTTGTCGGCAAAATAGCTGGCGTAATACAGCGCGTCACCCTTTTGCCTCCAGGCCGGGAAACTGCTGAAATAAACCAATGTGGTGGCGTGAAACAAAAAGATGGCTTCGTTGGTATAGGCGGGCCAGGCAAGGCGCAGCATGGTCGGCCAGATGACGCGCCGAAACCGCGGCCAGCCGGTCATGCCATAAGCATCTGCCGCCTCAACGTCGCCCTTGGGGATTGATCGTAATGCGCCATAGAAAATCTCGCCGGTATAGGCGGCGGTGTTGAAAAAGAGCACAATCAACGCGCCCAGCCATGCGGATGTGAACGGGCCAAAAAATGGGTGTACGCTTTTGAGGTTCAAAAACAGGAAATATGCGAAAAAGAATTGGATGAACAACGGCGAGCCACGGAACAAAAAGATGAACCATTCTGCCGGTTTACGGTAGAGTAGGTTGCTTGATCCCTTGGCGACACCCAATGCGGTGGCAAACAGAAACCCGGTGGTCAGGGCGATTAACCCGTAATAAATGTTCCAGATCATCCCTGATCCGATCAGGGTGAATTGCTCACACAGGGTAAAGTTTTCTTTTGGCAGCAGGCGTTCGCCAATACCAATTGCGCGCAGGCCGTAATCCTGAATGGTTTGAAAACAACTCATGCTATCGCCCCGCCGGCTTTGCGCTGGTTCTCACCGCCGGTTGTCGCCTGCCCATGGGTGAGACGGATCATCAGCCGTTCAAGCACGATCTCAGAAACGCGGGTAAAGATCAGGTAGAACACCAGCAAGAACAGGAAATACCACATGCGCCAATCGCCATGCGGATAGGCGGTGAACCGGGATGTTTTGGTGCCGCCCAATTCGCGGGCCCAATAAACGATGTCTTCGATGCCAAGCAGGAACAGCAGCGGCGTCGCCTTGATCAGTACCATCCACAGGTTTGACAGACCGGGCAGCGCGTAGACCCACATTTGCGGTACCAACACGCGCCAGAATGTCTGGCTGCGCGACATGCCGTAAGCCTCGGCAGTTTCCAGTTGTGCGTGGGGCACGGCCCGCATGCCGCCAAACAGAACGTTGGCCGCAAAGGCGCCAAATACGATAGAAAAGGTGATAACCGCGAGGAAAAAACCGTAGGATTGATGTATCCATTCGGGCGATGATCCAAGCGGCAGTTTGGCCGCCGAACAAACAAGAAAATCGCTGCCCTGACGGATCGCTTGATCCCAGTCCGGGCACAGGATTTTGTGGCGCGTCCATTCAAACATCTGGTCCAGCGCGATGACAAAGAACATGAAAAACGCGATGTCAGGGATTCCGCGCACAATGGCGATATACAGTTTGCCAAACCATCGCAGCGGCGCAAAATGGGACCGCGCGGCCATGGCACCAAGAAAGCCAAAGCCAAGCGCCACAGGGGCGGTGATGGCCAGCAGCAACAGCACTTTGAAGAACGAAATATAGAACGAGAAATGCACGCCCGTCGTCAGATAGCATGAAAACCACCGAACGGTGCCTAAGGTGTCAGGGTCAGAGCAAAAAGAAAACATGCAGATCCGGGCCGTGGAATAAATGGAAACAGGCCCGCGTGTTGCGGGCCTGTCTGTATTTGAGGTTTAGTAGGTTGTGATGTCGTCGCCGAACCACTTTTTCAGCAGCACGTTCAACGATCCATCAGCCTTCATTTCGGTGATGGCTGCGTCAAATTTATCGCGCAACTCGGTATCGCTCTCACGCAGGCCCATGCCAACGCCGCCGCCCAAAGGCACCGGTTCGCCAACAAACATCAGCGCGCCATTTGATTCCTCAACCAGTGGTACGAGGTAATCATAGTCGGCCAGAACCGCGTCGGCCTCGCCATTGCGCACAGCCGCCAGTGTTTCCTCTGGGGTTGCGAATTCAACCAGCATGGCGCCACTTTCGGCAACATATCCGGCCTGAATGGTCGCTGTTTGTGCCGCGACCATGCCGCCTTTTACGTCAACATCACTGGACGCACCCACATAGGCCGAGGCCGTGGGCGGGAAATAGTGTTGGGTAAAGTCGATGACTTTGTCGCGCTCATCTGTGATCGACATGCCCGCAATGATGGTGTCGTAGTTGCCAGATACGAGGTTGGGAATAATCGAATCCCAGTCGTTTTTGACCCATTCGCAGGTCAGCCCGGCGCGTTTGCAAAGCTCGTCACCCACTTCACGCTCAAAGCCGTCGATTTCGCCAGCATCGTTGATAAAGTTATACGGAGGATAGGCGCCCTCGGTGCCCATACGGACCGTTTCAGCCATTGCCATACCGGCACTTAGGGCCAGCGCAGCAGCGCCTAGGATCAGTTTGTTCATGGATTTACTCCCTTGTTATTAGTTGAGTTATACGGCGTGGGTTGCAGACAGAAACCCGCGCAATCGTTCGGACTTTGGCGCACCAAACACAGCGTCAGGCGGGCCTTGTTCTTCGATCTTTCCCTGATGCAGGAACACGACGTGATCAGACACATCAGCGGCCAGTTTCATGTCATGGGTGACGATCAGCATCGTGCGCCCTTCGGTGGCCAGGTCTTTGATAACGCGGATCACTTCCTGTTCCAGTTCCGGGTCCAGCGCGCTGGTTGGTTCGTCAAACAACAACGCTTCGGGCTCCATACACAAGGCGCGCGCAATGGCGCAGCGTTGTTGTTGGCCGCCTGACAATTGCGCCGGATAGACATCGCATTTGTCGCCAATGCCAACCTTTTCGAGATAGCTGCGCGCAGATGCTTCGGCCTCGGCGCGGTCGCGGCCCAGAACGGTGACCGGAGCCTCCATCACGTTTTGCAGGATCGTCATATGCGCCCACAGATTAAATTGCTGAAACACCATGCTGAGGTTGGTGCGAATGCGCAGCACCTGTTTGGCGTCCGCCGGACGACGGGCGAGACCGCTACCTTTCCAGTGGACCGGTTCGCCTTTGAACAGGATTTCGCCATGCTGGCTATCCTCAAGCAGATTGGCGCAACGCAACAGTGTTGATTTGCCAGAACCGGACGAGCCGATTAGCGACACCACGTCGCCACGGTGCGCCGCTATATCGACGCCTTTCAGCACCTCGAGCTTACCATAGCTTTTGTGCAGATCGTTGATTTCGATGACAATAGGCGTGTCTGGCACGGGTTCTCCGGGGGTTAAGGCGGTATCTGGCTGATATTAGGGATGAAAATTGCGGCTATTGCAACTTGCAAAATTCTAAATCTGCGCTCGGGCCTGCATGTTCCCCTTAGGGAAGCTGTAAAAATGGACAAATTCAGCGTTTGTTTGGTCTCTAGCCCTGAGAAAACAGAGTTTTCTGTTTTGGGGCAGGCGGGTTTGGAATCGCCAAATAGCTGGCGGGATCAATCGAAACCAAGCCTTTGAGGTGCAGTAAATCGCGATCCTGCGGCGTCAGCGCGTCGATCGCTGATCGCACGGCCCGCGTTAATGCAGCAACATCACGGGATTTGGCGGTGATATAGGGCAAACCGGGCGTTGGCGTGGTTTTGGTTATGACCCGCAGGCGGTTGGCAACGGAACCATGTTCCTGAATTAGCGACCAGGTCAGTGCGTCCAACCCGGCGATATCGGCCCGGCCCTCGGCGACGGCCTGTGCCGATATCACGTGGGCGCCGGTTTCCAGCAGGCTGTCAAAGTGAATGTTGGCAGCGCGCAAATGTGTCGTTGGTCCGGACCAGCCGGATTGTGATGCTGATTCGTTGTAGGCAAAGGTGCCGTCCGAGAAATCCGCCAGTGTTTCGCCATCCGCATCTGCGTTGACCACAAAAACCGACTGGTAAAACCCAGGAGGGCAATCGGGCAAGCCATAGTCCGGCGTGCCGATCAGGCCGACAGTGCCGTGCAACCGGGTGCGGTAAGGCAGGCTACAGGTCTGCCCAAGCAGCAGATCAGGCGATTGCCACATCTCCCAATAATCACGATCCCGGCTTAGGCGCGCCGGCCCATGGCCCAGGTGTTCGCGAATCAACTGCCAGAACCTGTCGTTGGCGTCTTGCAGTGCTGGTATGTCATACATGCCGAGCATGGCGATCACAGGCGAGCGGCCTTTTGTCGGGCCAGCGCGCTGTCACGGTCATTTACACCCAAAAGCTTGGCCGCCAGACGCATCAATGCGTTCTCTTCGTCGGCGCGGGTGCCGTCGGCCAGTACTACCAGCCATAGGGATTCGATCACGGCGCGGCGATCCTCATAGGGAACCGCGTCTTTGATGGCACGGGTAAAGCGGACGGTATCCGGCGCCTCGGTTTCCAGAATTTCGCACTGCTGGCGCAGGGCCACCGCATCGTCAGGGCTTAGCCCGTAACGATTTTCGGTAATGGCATCAATCTGGGCGATCTCAGCCGCAGAATAGTCGCCATCAGAGCGGGCAATCCGGACCAGTAACGCGGTCAGGGCAAGGCGCGCATCGCCATGGGGCAAAGGCGCGGGTTCGGGCTGTGTCAGCCGCTTAAGAAAATCACCAAACATAAAAAGGGATATAGGCACGGATCAATCCGTCGCCAAGCGCAAAAGTGTCAGACGTTCAGAGCACTGGCCCGCATGGCGTTGCTTTCCGCCTCGGTCAGGCCCAAAGCAAGCCGGGTGTTGTCGATCATTTTCAGCTCGCTTTCGCGTTCGCGACCATCGGCAAGCACCACCCGCCAGATCGCTTCGAGCACCGCCATCCGATCCTCAATCCCCATGGTTTCGCGGATAAGCGCCGCAAACACATCGGTTTCAGGGGCGGCGGCATGCAGGCGTTCACAAACCGCGCGGGTTTTGGCCGCCTCGATGGCGGAACGATCATACAAACGCGCCAGAATGTTGTCGATCAGGCTGATCTCTTCGATCTGGTAGTCCTGATCGGATTTGGCGACCCGCACCAACAAGGCCCCCAAGGCCAGTTCGGCGTCGGGATCTGGAAGCGGTTTGGGCTCAGTGGCGCGGAACGAGTTTAACAATCGACTTAACATGAGGTTATGTTAACGGCAGAATTGCAATCCGCCAAGTCAAAGCGTGTTGCAGAGGCTTGGTTCGGTAAATTTTTGCGAAACGGCCAGTTTTGTCGTCGTAAGGGATCAGTCGTCATATCCTTGGACGATGACCAAAGTCCCCTCGGCGGCGGTATCGCGAACGGCTTTGGCGGCTGCGTAGCCTTTGCTTTCATAGCAGGCAATCGCATCGGCGTAGCTGGGGAATTCAATGATTACGCTGCGCGGAAAAGTTTGGCCTTCGCGGCCTTGCTGCGTGCCTGCGCGGACTAGAAATCTAGCGCCGAATTCCGCAAGTGGGGCCGCGTTGGCCGCCTGGTATGATTTGTAAGTGTCCGCGTCGGTCACCATGTTGTTTACGATCCAGTAGCCTTTGGCCATTGTTCTCTCTCCCGGTTTCATAGGGTTTGGATGTCGTGCAAGCGTGGGTTTTCACCCACCCTACGCCCTAGACGAGGCGTGAGGTCTCTTTTGCGGCGCGGACGAAATCTGCAAATAGCGGATGCGGTGCAAACGGTTTTGATTTCAGCTCTGGATGGAACTGAACCCCGATGAACCAAGGATGATCCGCCCATTCGACGATTTCGGGCAGGCGGCCATCGGGTGACATGCCCGAGAATTTCAGGCCGACTGATTCGAGCTTTTCGCGATATTTCATATCGACTTCATAACGGTGACGATGGCGTTCTTCGATTGTGGTGGCGCCGTAAATGCCGGCAACCTTTGAGCCTTCGCTTAGGATCGCGTCATAAGCGCCAAGTCGCATGGTGCCACCTTTGTCGTCCCCGACTTTACGTCGGACTTTGTGATTGCCCTGGACCCATTCCTTGAGGTGATAAACGACCGGTTCAAAGCGTTTTTGCCCGGCCTCGTGATCCCATTCCTCAGAACCGGCATCCGCCAGATCGGCCACATTGCGCGCAGCCTCGATGACGGCCATTTGCATACCCAGACAGATGCCCAGATAGGGCACCTTGTGTTCGCGGGCGAACTGTGCAGCCTTGATCTTGCCCTCGGTGCCACGTTCGCCAAAGCCGCCCGGAACCAGAATGGCATGGAAGCCCTGTAAATATGTGGCTGAGTCTTCGCGTTCAAACATTTCGGCATCAACCCATTCAACACGGACCTTAACCCGGTTGGCCATGCCGCCATGGGTCAGGGCCTCGGCGATGGACTTATAGGCGTCTTCGAGCTGGGTGTATTTGCCGACAATGGCGACTTTGACTTCGCCTTCGGGGTTGTAAATCCGGTCGGCAACATCATTCCAACGGGTCAGATTGGGTTTTGGCGCCGGGGTGATCTGGAACGCATCCAGAACCGCCTGATCAAGGCCTTCGCGATG
Organism: Granulosicoccus sp.; assembly: GCA_047623555.1. GTDB lineage: Bacteria > Pseudomonadota > Alphaproteobacteria > Rhodobacterales > Rhodobacteraceae > NORP181. Next base: position 11,749 of record JBLHMP010000024.1, on the reverse strand, counting down.
ATAATACAGCGGTGCTTCGTAGATTGATTTCAGATCCAGAGCGGCGATAACACTGTCAGGGCGCACATTGCAGAACAGCGCCAGTTTCTCGCGCTCTTTGACGGGAATCGGGTGTTCTGATCGGCAGACCAGAATGTCAGGCGCAATGCCGATGCTGCGCAATTCTTTGACGCTGTGCTGGGTTGGTTTGGTTTTCAACTCGCCACTGGCGTTCAGATACGGCAGCAGCGTCAGGTGCATAAACAGGCACTGGCCGCGCGGCTGGTCATTGGCAAACTGGCGGATCGCTTCAAAGAACGGCAGACCTTCGATGTCGCCAACCGTGCCGCCGATTTCACAAAGCATGAAATCAACTTCATCCTGGCCGATCGAGATGAAGTCTTTGATTTCATTGGTCACATGCGGGATCACCTGAATGGTTTTGCCCAGGTAATCGCCGCGCCGTTCTTTTTCCAGAACGGTGGAATAGATGCGCCCGGAACTGACCGAATCCGAGTTGCGCGCAGCAACGCCGGTGAACCGTTCGTAATGGCCAAGGTCCAGATCGGTTTCGGCACCATCATCGGTGACAAACACTTCGCCATGTTCAAACGGTGACATAGTGCCGGGATCGACGTTCAGATACGGATCCAGCTTGCGCAGGCGTACCGAAAACCCGCGGGCCTGCAACAACGCCCCAAGCGACGCCGAAGCCAGACCTTTGCCCAAAGAGGACACAACACCACCAGTAATGAAAACGAAACGCGCCATGTTTGGCTACCCCCGTGGAAAATAGAATTTCTAATGCCCAGAATGGTTCAAAAAAACCATAGCATCACGGGACTTCACAGATAAAGGATTCGCGCGTTCAGCACAAGGGAACCGCAAGATGCTGTTGCGATTTTTACCAGTAGATCAAGATTTGGTACCTTATTAGTCGACGCGTGGAACCAATGGAGCGTTATCCCCTTGGGCCGGTGGCAACAGGTCGCTTCCGGCAGGCAAGGTCGACGTATTCGTCTCGTCCGGAGCTGATGTTGTGGTGCCCAATCGGTCAATGACGGAACTGCCCGCAGCCTTTTGCGCAGCAAGGACGGTCAGAGTGATCGACGTGCAGATAAAGGCGATGGCCAAGATCCAGGTCAGTTTGGCCAATGCCGTGGCTGCGGACCGGCCTGCCGTAGCAGCGCCTCCGCCGCCGCTGCCCATTCCCAGGCCACCGCCTTCGGAACGCTGCAACAAAACAACTGAGATCAGCCCAAGGGCCAGTAGTAGATGAACAATAAGGACGACGTTTTCCATGATACCCTGATGCGATTGGCTGTACCGGGGGGTATGTAGGCAAGATTGCGGGCCGGGGCAAGAGACGAAGTTTGATACTGGACAAGTCATGCAATTGGCGCGCAAAGTTGCAGCCATGCCACATGATATACCTGACCATGATCACCCGCACGCTCTGTTGCCGCCTGACCCTGCTTTGCGGGTTAAGGCGCTGGAAACCATTCTCGCTCGTAAAGGGTTGATTGACCCGGCGGCGCTGGATGAAATCATCGACCTTTACCAGAATCGCATTGGCCCGAAAAACGGTGCCCAAGTGGTGGCGCGCGCCTGGAGCGATGCGGGTTTTTGCGCGGCTTTGCAGGCGGATGCAACGGCGGTGGTGGCTGATCTGGGGTTTTACGGACGCCAAGGCGAACACATGGTGGTCGTCGAAAACACCCCCGAAGTGCACAATATGGTCGTCTGTACCCTGTGCAGTTGCTATCCGTGGCCGTTGCTGGGCATTCCGCCGGGCTGGTACAAATCCGATGCGTACCGCGCCCGTGCTGTGCGGGAACCCCGCAAAGTTTTGGCCGATTTTGGTGTAACTTTGCCAGAGCACACATCGGTGCGTGTTTGGGATTCCACCGCCGAGGTGCGCTATTTGGTGCTACCGCAGCGGCCCAAAGGCAGCGAAGGCATGGATGTTGCGCAATTGGCCAAGCTTGTGACCCGCGACAGCATGATCGGCACCGGATTGGCGCGCCCCGTGGCGGACGCGACATGAGTCGGGTTCACGATATGGGCGGACGGTTTGGCGATGGGCCGGTGCTGCCGGAACCACAGGGAATCGCCCAGTTTGGCGCTGATTGGCATTCGCGGGCTTTGGCTGTGTCGTTGGCCTGTGGGTCGCTTGGGCAATGGAATATCGACATGTCGCGCCACGCGCGTGAATGCCTGTCGCCCAAGGATTACGCGCGGTTTTCCTATTATGAGAAATGGATGGCCGGATTGGCCGATGTGCTGGTGCAGACCGGTGTTCTGACGCCCGAGGATTTGCAGGATTTGTCTGTGGATGCGATCGGCGAACATCCGTTGGCGGATCGTATGATGACCGCCGCCCAAGTTGTGCCGGCAATAGAGCGGGGTGGCCCTGCGGACCGGCCCAGCGATGTCGCCATTGTCTTTGCCATCGGGCAGGCCGTGCGCACCGCGCGCCCCGCTGGCAACCGGTTGGTCGATGGCGGTCACACGCGCCTGCCTGCCTATGGGCAGGGCGCCAAGGGGTGTATTTTGCGGCAACACGGCAGCCATGTATTGCCTGACAGCAGCGCGCATGGCTTGGGCGAAGCCCCCGAGCCGTTATATGCTGTGGTGTTTGCGGCGTCTGAACTGTGGGCCAACCCGGAACATCCCGGCGACGAGGTGGTCCTTGATCTGTGGCAATCCTATCTGGAACCGGCATGAACGGCGCCCCGGAACCCGAGTTCAGCGAGCCTTGGCACGCACAGGTGTTCGCGCTGACGGTGTTTTTGAACGAAACCGGGCATTTCAGCTGGCCAGATTGGGCAACACGGTTTTCACAGACCTTGGCGCGACATGGGCTGGCCAAAGAGTTGGACGGTGGTGAGGATTATTTCAACGCCTGGCTTGAGACGCTAGAAGCCATGCTGGCAGATACGGCACAGGCCGCGCCAGAAGACGTTGAGCGGTTTCGCGCAGAATGGGAGCGGGCGTATCTGAGTACGCCCCATGGTGAGCCAGTTCGGTTGGCCGGTGAATAAGCCGTAGGGTGCGTGATTTCACGCACCGTCCTCGCTCCGCCCCATGCCTCGCTGGCCCCAATACAGATGCGTGGAATCACGCACCCGACGTCATGTTTATGGTTCCTGCTCCGGATCTGGTTTGCCAACGCCGCGGAACACCATTTTGAACGGCAGCGCCCAGATCACACCGAGAACGAGATAGATCAGCAGTTCGAGCCAGAATGGCGGGCGATCAAACGCTGTCATCACCATGGCGGCGACGATGATATAGACCGGCAGCCCTACCAACAGCAGGGCCACCGACCAGCGGCGACGGGCCTTATAGGACAGGCCGGGTTTGGATGTATCGCCCATCAGTCGGCAAACGGATCAGTGACAAGGATGGTGTCTTCGCGCTCGGGCGAGGTCGACAGCATTGCCACCGGGCAATTGATCAGCTCTTCGACCCGACGCACGTATTTGATCGCTTCGGCGGGCAGGTCGGCCCAACTGCGCGCGCCTTCGGTGCTTTGCGACCAACCGGGCATTTCCTCATAGATCGGTGTGCAACGCGCCTGTTGATCGGCGGCAGTTGGCAGATGGTCCATGCGTTTGCCATCCAGCTCATAGGCGACACAGATTTTCAGCGTCTCAAAGCCATCCAGCACGTCCAGTTTGGTAAACGCGATGCCGTTAACGCCGGAGGTGGCGCAGGTTTGGCGCACAAGCACGGCGTCAAACCAACCACAACGGCGTTTGCGCCCGGTAACCGTACCAAATTCATGGCCGCGTTCACCCAGCCGCTGACCGTCGGCGTCGTCCAGTTCCGCAGGGAACGGACCTTCGCCGACGCGGGTGGTATAGGCTTTGACGATGCCCAGAACGAAATCAATCGCCCCCGGACCAATACCGGTGCCCGTGGCGGCCTGTCCGGCGATGACGTTGGACGAGGTCACAAACGGATAGGTGCCAAAATCAACATCAAGCAACGCGCCCTGAGCACCTTCAAACAAGATGCGTTTGCCGGCTTTGCGCTTTTCGTTCATCACCTTCCAAACCGGGGCGGCGTATTCCAGAACCGACGGTGCGATGTCACGCAACGCTTTCAGCAATGCCGCGCGGTCAACTTCGCGCAAACCAAGCCCACGTCGTAGCGCGTCGTGATGCGCCAGCGCCCGGTCAACGCGCAACTCAAGCGTTGCGTCATCGGCCAGATCGGCAACCCGAACAGACCGGCGGCCAACTTTGTCTTCATAGGCTGGACCAATGCCACGCCCGGTGGTGCCGATTTTGGCAACCGCATTCTGATTTTCGCGGGCGCGATCCAATTCGCCGTGAATCGGCAGAATCAGTGGCGTGTTTTCGGCAATCATCAGGGATTCGGGGGTGATCGACACACCCTGACCGCGCAGCTGCGCGATTTCCTTGACCAGATGCCAAGGGTCCAGCACCACGCCATTGCCGATAATCGACAGCTTGCCGCCGCGCACGATGCCGGACGGCAAAAGACTAAGTTTATAGACCTCACCGTCAATCACCAGCGTATGCCCGGCGTTATGGCCACCCTGAAAACGGGCGATTACATCGGCCCGTTCACTGAGCCAATCCACGATTTTACCTTTTCCTTCGTCGCCCCACTGAGCGCCGACAACAACGACGTTGGCCATGTTTCGGTCCTTTACTGCGTCATTCAAACCCGCGTCCGTATACCGACGTGCGCGCAACAGGGAAACCTCAATATCGCCGAAGTGGCGCGAAGGGCTGGACAGACCCCAAAGTTTACGCGATTTTGCGTCAAAATATGGGGCCAAAAGATATGGGCATGTTCGTGCGCTGGCTGTTTGCGTTCGTTTTGTTGACAGCAACCTACAATCCGACCGAGTGGAACTACCTGCGCTGGTCAATGGCGAACTATGAAACACGCCTGTCGATTGCCGTGCTTGCCGGGCTGATTCTGGCGATCGGTTATATCATCTACCTGCGTGCCACTCTGCGTTCAATCGGTGGGTTTGGCATGTTTTTGGTGCTCGCCGTGGTCGCCGCGATGCTGTGGGTGTTATATGATCTGGGGATGCTGTCGTTGGAAAACACCGATGTGAATGCCTGGCTGGGAATATTTTCACTGTCGGCGGTGTTGGGGATTGGCCTGAGCTGGAGCCAAGTGCGTCGGCAATTGAGCGGTCAGTCGGATGTTGATGATCTGAATGACTAAGCCCCCGTTGGCATAAGCCGCAATAAAACAGCACCCGAATCACAAACGGCGACCCTCGAAAGGCCGCCGTTTTTGGTTGTTATCGTGTGCTGCCTTAACCCGCAGCGCGTTCGTCAGGGCGGAACCCGATGTCCTGGGATGCGGTAAAGCGTCCGCCGCCGGCCTTCTGGATCTTGCCCTCACGCAGCAATTTTCCGAACGAGCGCAACCCATCTTCGCGGTTGAAGTTGCTGGTTTCGATCTGGCGCACTTTGGTCATCAGCTGAGGACGCGAAAATTGTGCGCGGCCTTCAACAAATGACATATAGGCGGCCGCTGCTTCTAGCAGATCAGGCAGGTCGGTGGCGTCCATCTCTTGGGCGAACTGGGTAAACCCTACTTTGTTTTCACCAGCCTGGAGCGTCTCAGTAACCTGCACCGCTGAAACACGACGCGGGCGAACAGGACCGCGCGGGGCTTGCTCAGTTTGGTCATTGACCCGCTGTTCCGCCACAAGTTTCAGGGGGGCAGGTTTTCCTTCGGCCGGACGGTTTGGACGTTCGGTCGATGTTGCATTGGCAGCCGATTCGGGACGGCGCGGGCGAACCACACTGGCCAGGTCTTCGCGATAGACGCCATCATCGGTATGATCGCCAACCGTGCCGCCAGCTGCGTGTTCGGCATTTGCAACCGCAACAGCGGCCCGCAGATGTGAATAGGCCTCAAGGCGGGACGATGTTTCAGGCTCGTCCATTTTGGTGTCGGCGGCATCCATCAAACGCGACAGGTCGGCTTCGTCTGAGACGGCCACAGACGGAAGATTGGATTTGGCTGGCGCCTCCTCTTCTTCATACGCGAAATCAGACGCAAGAGGGTCTGCCGCGTTGGCCTCTTCAATCGCATCTGCGATTGCGTCTTGGTCGTAACCTTCGTCAAATGCGGCGTCATCATCGGTGTCGTCATTGGCGTTCGCGTCAAGGGTCGGATCGGTGTCCGCTTCGGCGGTGGCCTCAACGTCGGCGAGTTCGCGCAACAATTCGGCCTCGTCCTCATCCGACAGCGTGGTTACGTACGAATCGTCAGCGTCCTCAGCAGCTTCGATTTGACCCGCGGCAATTGCAGCTTCGAAATCTGAGCGCTTGACCTTGACCACACGGGCTCTGACATTATGGGCCTTGACCACATGGGCGTTGGCGGCGGCAGGTGTTTTGGTGTTACGCACGTCCGCCAGCAGGTTTGCCAGATCGTCATCTTCTTGATCGACGGCCCTGTTGTTATCCGCTTCATCGCCGAACAGGTCATTATCATCGTTGCCTGCGGCCGGATCATCCATCGTGCGATCTGCTAATTCGGTGTCTGTTGTATCGGCTGTTTCGACGGCCTCAAACGCGGCGAACGCCTTGGCGATTTCGTCGTCGACCTCAGGGTCGTCGGTTTCGGCAACGTTGTCCTGCGTGGTGTCCTGAGTCTGAACCTCATCATCCTGAGCCGCAATTTCCAACATCAACTTGGACAGATCCAAAGCACCATCATCGGCTTTGGAGTCTTTGACATCGGCGTCTTCAATAGCTTCTGCAGGTGTTTCGTCCGTTGCGATCAGGTCTTCGTCTTCAAAGTCTCCACCCTCAAAGTCTCGGGCTTGGAAGCTGTCCTGAACTGTTGCCGAAGCCGCCAAAAACGTATCATCCTGTTCGTCGTCTGAGAAAACAACGCCCTTTGCCGTGGCTTCGTTGCGCGACACCACTGCGCGTATGCGCTGCAGTTTGGCGGCGATACTGTCAGCGGCAGGAACAATGTCATCTTTTGGGATGATTTCGGGCTCGACATAGGCCTGCATCGGTGCCGCGTCTTGGGCGATAATTTCGGGCTCGGGCCCGACAACCTCTGCAATGGCGTCCGCCACCGGCATATCTGGGGCGGCAATATTTGCGGTCTTGGCGGCGGGTTCGGCAATTTCGGGCTCTATAACCGCATCTTCGACCGTGTCGGCAACACCGTTTTCCGCAACAGGTTGTACAACTTCGGTGGGCGTTTCTGTGGGCTTGGCCACGTCTGCAGCGGGCGCTGTCACCTCATTTATAGCTTTTGCTTCGCCAGCACGCAGAACGATACCGGATTCACCTTGGTAGGCGGCTACCGGGCTGGAAATCTGGCGCTGGGCAATGCGTGCCAACATTTCTGCATCCAGTTGCGGCGGCTCGGCACCAAAATACCGGTCATCTGACGCAAGATCGCGGAAATACTCGGCTATGGCCTTCATCGTACCAAAAGAATCATCGAATCCTTCGAGCGTGCAAGAGAATGTACCGTATGAAACGGTTAGTATTTTGTTATTGTTAACCATCGGATGCTCGTCCAGTACTTGATTACGATCAAACTAGTGATATGCCACGGCGTCAAAAGCGGTTCGAAACTGTGTTCAATAACCTATCATTTTGTGGCCAGAATGTGTTCTGTATCCAGAATGGGCGGGAATCCACCAATGTCAGACTATATTATACACAATTTAGATCCAATTGCCCTGATCGGTGGTGGAGAGCTTGGGGCGCGCGATCTGGGGCTAGTAATGGACCGGGTAACCATGTTGGTGGCGGCGGACGGCGGGGCAGCGGCGGCGTTGCAGGCAGAGATTATTCCTGATGCGGTGATCGGTGATTTTGATTCGCTGTCAGCCAGCGACGCTGCACAGATACCACAAAACCGGCTGCATCGGGTATCTGAGCAGGACAGCACCGATTTTGACAAAGCGTTGCGTGCGATTGATTCGCCTTTGATTTTGGCCATCGGTTTTCTGGGCGCACGCGTCGACCATCAACTGGCGGCGTTCAACACATTGGTGCGTCATCCCGACCGGCCCTGTATTCTGATCGGGCCACATGAGGTCATCGTGCACGCGCCGCCGCGGCTGGAATTGGCGCTGTCGGCGGGCGCTGTCGTGTCGCTGTTTCCGCTGGCTCCGGTGACCGGGCGGTCCGCCGGGTTGGAGTGGGCGATTGACGGCCTGGCCTTTGCGCCCGATTCGCGCATTGGTACGTCGAACCGGGCGACTGGCCCGATTTCGCTAGACATGGACGGGCCGGGGATGTTGCTAATTGTTCCACGCGCGGCGCTGGACATGGTTATTCGGGGGCTTATACCGCGTGATCGCTCTGGTGCGCGCGCGCCTTTGCCCGTGCGCTGGCCTGCTCGCGCATGATAATGTAGAGCCCGGCAGACATTGTAATACAGATCCCAAGGGCCGCCATATTATTGGGCAGGTCGCGAAATACCAGCCAGCCGATGCCGGTGGCAATCGGGATTTCCAGGTACTGCATTGGCGCCAGCGTCGCCGCCGGAGCATAGCGCAACGACCACGTCATCAGCAAATGCGCCCCGGTGCCCAAAATGCCGATGGCCAGCAACAGCGTCCATTCCATGGTGTTTGGCGCGATCAGGGTCAGCGGCTCTAGCCCATATCGCTGTCCGAACCACAGTGCCGGTATGATGAACAGACAGGCCATCACACCGCTCACGGCCTGCAAAGAAACCGGGTCGATTATGTGGGCGATCTGGCGGGTGGTCATGATGAAGAACGAAAACAACACGGCCACAGCCAGGGGCCAAAGGGCCGGCAACCCAACATTGACAAGGCTTGGCTGGATGACCAGCAAAGTGCCGATAAAGCCAACAACGCAGGCCATTATGCGGCGCATGCCAACCTCTTCGTTGAGAATATATTTGCCAAGGATCAGCATGATAAAGGGCATGACAAAGGCAATGGCCACCGCATCCGCCAATGGCAGGTATTTCAATGCGGTGAACATAGAGCCGATTCCGGCGATGTGCAGCGCGGTTCGCAACAGCACCAAGCGCAGCAACCGGCCGCTCATGCGCCAGACACGCCGGGTCAGAATCACCACGGGAATAAGGACAATTGCCTGAACTGCAAAGCGCACCAGCACCAATTCGCCCAATGGAATGGTCGATCCCAGCACCTTGGCGATTGCGTCGCCAATAGGCGCAATGGCGCAAAAACCTAACATAAGAAGGATACCCAGAAGGGGGCGGTCATTTGACATATTGAAACGCTAGCAGGACGCGGCCAAAGCGCAAGCTGAGGTTGAATTAATACTAGTAAATTGCAGTTAACCTTAGGTCAGTCGAGTCAGCAATTTGGGACATTCACAGCCAAGCCACCCAACGATGTCTCTTTGTATTTGTTGTGCATGTCGCGCCCGGTCTGGCGCATGGTTTCAATACAGGCGTCCAGCGGCACTAGATGGCTGCCGTCACCGCGCAGCGCAAGGCTGGCGGCAGATACCGCTTTGATCGCGCCTAATCCGTTGCGTTCGATGCAGGGTACCTGCACCAAGCCACGCACCGGATCGCAGGTCATGCCCAGATGATGCTCGAGCGCGATTTCGGCGGCGTTTTCCACCTGTTCCGGGGTGCCACCAAGGACGGCACATAGGCCAGCGGCGGCCATGGCGGCGGCACTGCCGACCTCGGCCTGACAGCCGGCCTCGGCGCCCGAGATCGAGGCGTTGAATTTAACCAGCCCACCAATGGCGGCGGCGGTTAACAGGAAGTCTTCGATATGAGCGGGGGATGCGCCGGGCACGTGATCCAGATAATAGCGCAAGGTCGCGGGCAGCACGCCAGCCGCACCATTGGTTGGCGCAGTGACAACCTGGCCACCGGCGGCGTTCTCTTCGTTCACCGCCATGGCATAGACGCTCATCCAGTCGTTGATGGTGTGGGGCGCGGTCAGGTTCATGCCGCGTTCAGCCAGCAATGATTCGTGGATCGCTTTGGCCCGGCGTTTGACGTTTAGCCCGCCGGGCAGGATGCCATCTGTGGCCAACCCACGATCCATGCAGTCACGCATAACCTGCCAAAGCCGGGCCGTACCTTTGGCCAAACTGACCTCGCAGCCGCGCGAAATTTCATTGATGCGTTTCATCGCAGCAATGGATTTGCCGGATTCCGCCGCCATGTCGAGCATTTCGGCCGCGGTTTTGAACGGGAACGGCACCGGCACACCATTGTCGCTGTCTTTGCCGACATCTAGTTCGGCCTCGGTCATCACAAACCCGCCGCCGATGGAATAATAGCTTTCGCGCAGGATAACGTCGCCCTGTTTGTCCGTCGCCATCAGGATCATGCCGTTGGCATGGGCAGGCAGGGTCTGGTCATAATCAAAGATCAGATCGGTGGCCGGGTCAAACCGCAGCGTGCCCAGACCGTCGGGGGTAACGGTGTGGGTTTCGTTGATCGCGGCCAATGCTGTTGCGGCAACTTTGGCATCATAGGTTTCCGGCAGAAAGCCCGCCAGCCCCAGTATTGTGGCGCGATCGGTTGCGTGGCCGACACCAGTAAAGGCCAGTGAGCCATGCAGCGAGGCACGCAGGCCGGCAAATTCAAAGGGCGAGGCGCGCATCATGTCCAGAAACCGCGAGGCGGCGACCATCGGGCCCATGGTGTGGGACGAGGACGGGCCGATGCCGACCTTGAACATATCAAAAACGGACAGGAACATTATGTGGTTGATCCTTCTGGAGGGGTGGCAAATGTAGGGGCGGTGAACGGTGTCGGGCCCAGGCCTTCGGCGGTATGTACGGCGGGGCGGGTCTCAAGCGTGGCAAGCAGGCTGTGCAGATTTGGCGATCCGGTCAGCTCAAACCAGCTGTGATCCGTGTCGCGCGGGTAGAGCGCCATCCAGCGCAGCAGGCAGGCAATATAGTATGACAAGACTATAGAGGTTTCTGGGTTTTGCGTCACCATACCCTCGAGGTACGAGACATGCGTCGTGAGCCGACTATGTAAGGTCTGGCGTAAGCTCGCGTGTGCGGGACTGTCCGGGCCGACGTATTTTGTTGGGTAAAACAGTATCCCCATTTCAGCGTGCAGCGTGTTGGACACAAAAAACAACCATTTGAGGAACGTGGCGCGATCTGGGTGATCCGCTTGGGGCGCGAGGGCGTGATGGGTGTCGGTCAGCCACAACAGGATCGCTCCGGTTTCAAATATCGGGCCTTGTGGCGTTTCCAGCACTGGGGTCAGACCGTTTGGATTAAGCGCCCGATAGGCGGGGCTGCGTTGCTGCCCGGTGGTGCGATCGACCAGCGTTGTGGTGTAGGGCACGCCCAGTTCCTCAAGCACCAGCCGGATGATCAGCGAGGCGTTGTCGGGTGCATAGTGAAGGCGATAGGGTGTGGTCATGCCCATGTTGTGCCGGGGTGGGGCGGATTACGCCATTCAGAAAGCGACCTTTGCCGTCGGATTTCTGACCCTGACCGATTTCCTGATCCTGAAGGTGGTTTTGATCCAACGGAGCACGCCTGCGGCATGCACGACATTTTTTGTTTGGCGCTTGCCGATATCGGTTTGGGTTTCCGCAAGGTTGGACATGAGCCTTAGAGTCGCCAAGCCGCGAACAGCTGGCAAGGGCGAATAGCCTTGCCGGGACACGGTGCAAGGCGCGCCGGAACGTGTCAACGATTTTGAGACGGTGGCATTTGGAATTTAGGCTTGGGCTTTCTCCGTGTTTTTTTGTGGGTTGATCCAGACGGCGGTTGGGACTTTTGGTGGTCTT
>JBLHMP010000023.1:0-47989 GCA_047623555.1 Granulosicoccus sp. | reverse complement strand
ACGCATTCTTATGTTAACGTCACGAGCCCTTTTGGCCGCTCGGTTTCTTGTCGAACACTATCAGACCCATAGCCCCGACGAAAATGAAAACATCGGCAACGTTAAAGACAAATGGATTGTTAATGCCGCAACAGGACATGTTAATAAAATCAACGACATACCCATAGATAAGCCGGTCACCGATATTGCCCAGCGCACCGCCGATCAACAGCCCGGCGCTGATTTGCATCAGGCGCACAGGCTGTTTCCGGCTTGTCCAGATATAGACCGCTACTATCACGACCAGTGAAAACCCAATCAATATCCAGCGCGTGGTGTCGGACCCGTCGTTAAACAGGCCAAAATTGATCCCTCTGTTTTCGCCATAACGAAAATTCAGCAACGGCGGAAAAACATCGATGGAATGCACCCGCGACAAAGACAGCCAATGAACGACCAGATACTTGCTGATCTGGTCGATCAGAAAAGCCAAAAATCCGGCTACAATAAGGGATCGGTTGGCCATCAATGTCTGAAATGCCGCATGCCGGTGAATACCATGGCCAACCCGGCCTCGTCCGCAGCGGCGATCACCTCGTCATCGCGCATCGACCCGCCCGGCTGGATCAGCGCGGTTGCACCGGCCTCGGCCGCCGTTACCAAACCGTCGGCAAAGGGGAAAAACGCGTCTGATGCCACAACCGACCCTTGCGTCAAAGATGCCGCAAGGCCCATCGCATCGGCCATATCAACGGCTTTGCGCGCGGCAATACGGGTACTGTCGACGCGGCTCATCTGGCCGGCACCAACGCCGACGGTTGCACCGTTTTTAACGTAGATGATCGCGTTTGATTTGACGTGCTTGGCAACCGTCCATGCAAACAACAGATCGGCCAACTCTTCATCCGTTGGCGCGCGTTTGGTCACCACCTTCAGATCACCCGCCGTGATGAAGCCGATGTCTTTGTCCTGCACCAACAACCCACCCGACACCTGCCGATAGGTCAACGCCGCCGCCCGTGGATCGGCAAGACCGCCCGTGGTCAGCAACCGCAGGTTCTTTTTCGCGCGAAAGATTTTTTTGGCCCCGGCATCTGCGTCCGGCGCAATCACCACTTCGGTGAAAATCCCGGTAATCACCTCGGCGGTGGCCGCGTCCAGCGGTTGGTTCAGCGCGATAATACCGCCAAAGGCGCTGGTGCGGTCACAGTCAAACGCGCGGGTATAGGCCTCAAGCACAGTCGCGCCGGTGGCCACACCGCAAGGGTTGGCATGTTTGATGATGGCGCAGGCAGCACCATTGGCCGGGTCAAACTCGCTGACCAACTCAAACGCTGCATCGGTGTCGTTGATGTTGTTATACGACATATCTTTGCCCTGATGTTGTGTGGCCGTGGCCACGCCGGGACGTGATGTGCCATCGGTATAAAACGCCGCCGTCTGATGCGGGTTTTCGCCATAGCGCAGGGTTTGTGCCAAGGTTCCGGCAATGGCCCGACGGCGTGGTGTTTGCTGGCCAATCGCCGCGGCCATCCATGTTGAAACCGCTGCGTCATAGGCCGCTGTGCGGGCATATGCCGTTTGTGCCAGGTTCTGGCGGAACGCATAGGTTGTGGCACCATCATTGTCGGCCAATTGCTGCAACAAAGCGGCGTAATCGCCGGTATCAACCACAACATTCACGAATACGTGGTTTTTGGCCGCTGCCCGGATCATCGCCGGGCCGCCAATGTCGATGTTTTCAATGCAGGTGTCATAATCGGCACCTGCGGCAACCGTTTCTTCAAACGGGTACAGATTGACCACCAGCAGGTCGATTGGCCCGATGTTATGTTCGGTCATCGCCGCCACATGGTCGTCATTGTCGCGCAAGGCCAGCAATCCGCCATGCACCGCCGGATGCAGCGTTTTGACCCGCCCGTCCATCATTTCCGGATAGCCGGTGACATCGGCCACATCGCGCACGTCCAGCCCAGCATCCCGCAGGGTTTTGGCACTGCCTCCGGTGCTGAGAATTTCCACACCGCGCGCGGCCAATGCCTTACCCAGTTCGATCAAACCGGTTTTGTCGGAAACAGATAGCAATGCGCGGGAAACGGGGGCGAGTGAGGTCATAGGGCAGAGTCCTTTTGCGGATCAGTCGTCGTCAAACGACAAAGGTTCATCCCGGTTCAGATCGCGCACGGCTATGGCAGTGTCTTGCGCCTTGGACAGCGACCACCGGATGCGCGTCGCATACCCCATCGCGTGCCCGGATAGAACGATCTGTTTTGTCGCGCGCGGCTTTAATCGGCCTTTTTCCAGATAAACGCTTGGTTCCAGCGTCAGTTTTGTGGTTCCATCATGGCGAAACACCCAGATTTCACCGCTTTTCTGCGCCATCGACACCGCAGCACCGCCCAAATCAAGCTCAACATCCACATCCGGGTGAATATGCAGACGAATATCATAGCCGACCCCGGCCAGTTTGGTCACCTCCAGCGCCTTGTCAAACTGGCGTTTGTCGACGTCATCCATCGCCAAAAGCATGTCTTCTCCGGCCATTCCACGACCATCAAAGGTCAGGTCCAACAGCCGCGCATGGGTCAGGCCAAAGCGATTGACATAGCCATCGTGCCCGCCCTGAAATTGCAATCCATCCGCCATTTCTGACATCTCGATCGGCACATGCGTCGGGCCGTCAATCAATGCCTCATACCCGCTACCACGCAACGGCGTTGCCAACCGGCTGCTGGAATAGCCATCCAGAGACAATGTCGAATGCGACGGCGTCGCGCGCCCGGCCTTGCGCCAATCGGCGCCAAAACTTTCGCCAGCGCCAAAATTAACGATCAAGGGCCGCCGCCCGGATGTCAGCTCAAACGCCAATGTCGAGGCATGTGCATTATACGACGCGGTCCCGTTCGGCGGTACGCTAGCGTCAACTATAACGCTGGTGCGCCCGGCCGACAGACGCGCATAACCCATCGACAACCCATCGGCATGCCGCAACTTGACCTCGCTGGCCGCCAGCGCGTGATCCAACCGCCCCTCAAGTCCGCGCCCGCCACCATGAAACCGCGCCAAACCGCCATCCGCATGGCGCAATGTCCGCAACGTCGGCGCGATCCGCTCAATCGCGGCGATCTGCCCGGCAGGAATATCACGCCCAACCTCGTGCAGGGCGGCACCTGCCCACGTCAGCAAGGTGAATACTTCTAGCAACTCTTCGGGATTTCGGGTAGGCAAACCGCCCTGCTGATCAATCTGGATCACGCATTCTTTGGACAGTGCCCGGATCGCAGGATCGGCCAGTGCCTCCATTCCTTCAAGCGAAAGACCGGCATAAATCAACCCGGTTAGCGCCTCAAACCGGGGCAAACCGGGGGCTGCACTCCCCCAACGCTTGCTTAGAAACCAAGTCTGGCTGGCAAGCACCCGAAAGAACACGTCGCTTTGTTCTTTTTCCTGCCCACGCAGCAAAAACAGCGCGTGATTGATCCACCGGATCACCCGACGCCCGGTCAGATCGGCCGTCCATCCCGGCCCGTGGCCCGTTCCGTAGGCATCAATCCAGCCCCACAACCATTTTTGTGCTTTTTCTCGTGCCGCAGCATCACCAACAGCCGCCAGATCATCCAGCCAGCCAAATCCATGCCGTTCAGCATCAAACGCGGTGTCAGGCGACACGACGTCCCATAATCCAGTATCTAAGGATTCAACCAAAAACCCCGAAAACAGCAAATTCCCGGCAATAAGCTGACGCCCACGCGAAAAACTGCCAATTGTACGCGGTTCAGGCTGCGAAACGAATGCTTTCGCCGCCTTTTGCCGTGTGCTCAGCCGTGCATACAAGCGATTGAGAAACCTCGTTCGCCGGTTTTCCATGATGTCAGGGGTCGACATGCTCTCTGCCTCTTACGCTCTATGGCGTTTAAAGCCACCATAGCCGCAGTTTACACGCAAGTCACCGGGAAAGGCTGCTTAGATGTCTTTGCGTAGACACGCGATGTAAAATCCGTCCATTCCACCCAAGTCTGGCCAGTAATCCGGGCGCAATCTTAGCCCGCCTTCTTCGGTAATCCACGCTAATTCGATGCCCGAAACTTCCAATGCAGCGCGATCAACCTTCATGTCCGCAGTGGCGGCAAGCGCCTCTTCGATCTGCACCTCGCCCTCGTCCGGCAACAGCGAACAGGTGCAAAACACCAAACGCCCGCCGGGTTTCAGCAAAGTCCAGGCGTGCGCCAGCATCCGCGATTGCAGATCAATCAGGCCGCCGAACTCAGCTCCATCCTTGGCGTGCGGTAAATCAGGGTGACGTCGGATTGTGCCGGTTGCCGAACACGGGGCATCCAGCAAAATGGCGTCATACTGCCCCTGATGGGTTAGCGCATCGCCAACCACGATTTCGGCCTTCAGCCCGGTCCGCGTCAGGTTTTCTTCCACGCGTTTCATCCGGTTTTCCGAGATATCCAGTGCCACAACATCCACCCCGGCCGCCGCCAGTTGCAGCGTTTTACCACCCGGCGCGGCACATAGGTCCAGTATTTTCTCGCCCGGTTTCGGGGCCAACACCTGTACCGGCACAGCCGCTGCAACATCCTGTACCCACCAATCGCCGGCATCGTATCCCGGCAATCCTGACACCTGTCCGGCATTGGTCACGCGCAACGATCCGGTTGGCAAAACCTGGCCTTCTGGCACCACAGATGCCCCCGGCTTGCAGGTAATATCCAACGCCGCCCCGTCAAACTGCGCCCGCTCCATCGCCCCGACGGCTTCGGCGCCCCAGGCCTGCACCAACGGCGTGCGCAACCATTTTTCCATGCGCGGCGCGCGCAATTCGGGCCAGGCTGCTGGGGCTTCGGCGGCGATCTTGCGCAACACGGCGTTCACCAGCCCCTTTAGACGCCCATCGCGTTTGTTGGCGCTGATGATCTGAACCATGGCATTGACCACACCATGCGCCGCCTCACCGTGACACAACTCAATCGTGCCAAGCCGCAGCGCGTTATGCACCGTCAGCGGCGGTTTTTTGCGCAGATGTTTGTGCAACAACCGATCGGCGCGTTCCAAGCCGCGCAATGTTTCGTTCGCCAACCGTTGCGCCCTTGCCCGATCCTGAGGGGCCAAGCGATCCAGAACCCCGGCGCCAAGGATTTCTGACATCAAACGCCGTTCACCCAAAACCTGATCAAGCAGGTAGATCGCGCTGCGCCGTGCGCCCAGATCTGTCTCAGCCATGTGCTATTCCTTTGTGCGGGTTGGCCGCAGACTTGCCCTTATGGGACGAGGGTGTATATCACGGGTCAAGTATAAAGGAACCCGGTATGAGCAATACACCCGACCTACCCACCGCCGCCCAGCGCGCCCTGGCCGAAGCCGAAGCCCGCCGCAAAGCAGCAAAAGGCGCCAAACCCCTGCCAAAAGAGCTGGGAGGCCGCGACGGCCCCGAACCTGTGCGCTATGGTGATTGGGAGAAAAAGGGACTGGCGATAGATTTCTAAGGCACAAATGATGCCATCCGAAGGTAATGCAAGCCCCGTCCGATCCGCGTGCTAAGGGCGATCACCGGGGCAAAACCGACCATATTACCGCGCTATTTGCTCAGCGGATTACCGCATTACGCTAACTTTCCCGACTTGAAATGACCACCATATGCGGTTTCGATCAACACCCTATCGCCTTTTGCTAGGTCAATGCCGCTGGCAAACTGATAAGTTTCTATAGCCCCCGTCGCCCGCAGGATTTGCATCGCGTTCTTCCCACCCGGTGCAGCCCCATTTGCAGACCAGACCGGGATTTTCGCCCGCGTATAGCCAACCGACAGGGTTGCGTCTGTCCTTAGCTCATACATCAGTGACACACCGCGACCGCCCCGATAACCCGTGCCGATGTCAGCCCTATCGCCCAATGATTTATGCACAACGTTCAACCCATATCGCGCCTCGCATATTTCAACTGGGCAGTTGAACGTATCGCCGTGACTGGAGGAAAACATTGCGTCCATGCCATCGCGTTTGGATGTGGCCCCCCAGCCGCCCATCTGCGGCTCAACCATCGTGTATTTGCGGCTCGTATCGGGGTGTTTGCCCGCAATGACCGTGCCAAATATCGACGAAAAGCTGCCCGCTGGCAGCCGGTTGGGCAGCACGCGCGCCAAACATTGCCACAGCATATCAAACAGCCGGATACGGGTTTCAAAGTAATAGCCATGCGGCGCGGTTGCTCCGGCGTGAAATATCGTACCGGTTTCGGTGATCACCTCAAGCGGCGCAAACGACCCGGCATTGGCAAAGCGTTCAGGGTCACACAGGGCTTTGAAAATCATCTGACACGATATCACCGCTCCGTCGCGGCTGGTGTTATAGGGGGCGGCGCGCTCGGCTGGGTTGCCGGTCAGATCGACGCTGAATTTGTCGTCCGTTATGGTGATAGTCGCCCGCCAGATTGCACCGTCATCTTGTTTTTCTTCGATCGCGAATGTGCCCTGCGGAAGCGTCGCCAGCCCGGCCAGCGCGCGGGCCTTGCCTGACGCAAAGCTGTCGGTAATCGCGATTTCAACAGTCTCTTTGCCATGGGTTTGAAACAATGACAGGATTTGTGCCTCGGCAATCGTGCTGGCTGCCAGTTGGGCGCGCAAATCCCCATGCACAAAATCCGGTAGCCGCGAATTGACCTCGATGATGTCAAAAACCCCGCGTATTTCGCGCCCCTGATCAATCAGACGCACGGCGGGTAGTCGCAACCCTTCGGCAAATATCTCGGTCACATCGGTGGCCATTGAGCCGGGAACCTTGCCGCCAATGTCGCCCCAATGGGCAATTGACGCGGTCCAGGCGACACAATCGCCCTCAAAAAATACCGGCTTGGCGATCACCACGTCATTCAGGTGCGTCACACCGCCAAAGTTCGGATCGTTGGTGATAAACACATCACCGGCATGGATTTTGCCAGCGTAACGCGCCACTATCGCCTGAACCGATTTGTCGAGCACACCAACAAATGTCGGGATGCCGGCGCCAGAGCTGACAAGGTTGCCGACAGGATCGGTGACGCCGGTGCCGACATCCAGAACTTCGTAGATGATCGGGCTCATTGCGGTTTTGCGCAGCACGGTGAACATCTCTTCGGCGGCGTTGTCCAGGCCGGCCTGAATAACCGCGAGCGTGAACGGATCGGACATCAGATGACCCTCAGATCGCGGGGCAGTTCCGAAAAAATCTCGGGTCCGTCTTCGCGCAGGATCACGATGTCTTCCAGGCGGATACCAAAGCGGCCGGGCAGGTAGATGCCGGGCTCAATCGAAAATACCATGCCAGTTTGCAGCACCGTTTGCGATGCTGACGTCAGATAGGGTTGTTCGTGGATTTCGACGCCCATGCCATGACCGGTCCGGTGCACGAAATAGTCACCATAGCCCGCGTCGCTGATCACCCCGCGCGCGGCATCGTCCACCTCGTGCGCTTTAACACCAGGACGGGCGGCGGCCATGGCGGCCTGCACCGCGGCCTCGACGATGGCGTGGATTTCATCATAGCCGTCGGGCGGTGTGCCGATCACGGCCATGCGGGTCATGTCGCTGGAATAGCCGTCCATGCCGCCGCCGATATCCATCACCACCGCGTCACCGGTTTGCAAGATCGCGTTGCCGGTCTGGTGGTGTGGAAAGGCGCCATTGCCACCGGCGCCAACGATGCTGAACAACGGTGTGGCGCCAAGATCCGAAAATTTGTCGCGGATGACCTGGGCCACCTGTAGTTCGGTCATGCCGGCACCCATGGCCGCCCACCCCGCCTGCATTGCGGCATCTGCGGTTCTGGCGTTGGCCTTTAACGCGGCATATTCCATCTGGTCTTTGCGCATGCGCAACCACCCGATGGTGGTGCCGGTGAACTGCCGCTCAGCGTCGGGAAGCGCGTCCTGCACAAGGGCGGCAAAATCGGCGCGCATGGTTTCATCCAGCACGATTTTGGCGGCGTTTTTTACCGTCAAATCATCCAACAATCGCGCGAACGCTGTCGTGGGCCCGGTCGCGTCAGACCATTGGTGAAACGCAAGATCGGTATGCCGGCGGCTACCTTCGGCATTCAGCGTCGGCATCAGAAACGCTGCCCCGCTTTGGCTGATGCAAATCAGGCAGGGCCGTTCGTCTGCATGCGGGTGAAACCCCAGCAGCCATTGCATATGTGGACCCGGCCCCAGGGCCACCAGATCAACCTGTTCTGCCGCCATCCGGGCGCGCAGATCTTGCAGTCTTTGTGTTGTATCGGTCATGATTTCAGCCCTCTCAATTTATCGCTAAGTCGAAATGCCATAGACATCACGGGCACGTTCTTTGGAGATAATACCGTTGCGAATGTCGGCCGCCACGGCTTCCGGATCCCGTTTTTTCGGATCGCCATGGCCACCGCCGCAGGACGTCACCACCCGGATCACATCGTCTTTGTTCACCGTCAGGCCCGAGACAAAAGAATAGCGCTCTTCGCTGCCATCCGCCTTAATGACCTCAACATAGTTGCCCGACCCTTCGTTGCCGCCCTCGAGTGACCATGGTTTGATCTTGGATCGGGTATACCCAGCCGTCAAAAACCCGTTATCGGTGCGCACCCGGTATTCCAGCCGCAGGCCACGCCCGCCGGTGAATTCGCCTTCGCCACCCGGTTCAGTGTTCAGCGCCATGCTATCAACGAACAATCCATTGCGGGCCTCTGATATCTCGGCTGGGGTGTTATAGGTCTCGCCGTGGAACCCTGAGAATATGCACGGGTTGCCATCGCGGCCCTCCCACGCGCCCCAACCGCCGATTTGTGGCTCAATCACCGTGTACTGCCGCCCCGTATCGGGGTGGGTGCCGCCAATGAATGTGCCCGCGATTGAGGCAAAATGCCCGGCTGGCAGGCGTTCAGGCACATGTGGGGCCAGACAGCGCCAGATCAGGTCGTAAACCCGGACTTCGGTTTCGAAATAGAACCCGATGGCCGCCGGTTCCTGGGCATGAAACACCGATCCTTCGCGGGTCAGCACCTTCATCGGGCGGAACGATCCGTCATTGGCCGGCGTGTCCGGGTCAGTCAGCGATTTGAACACCATTTGGGCGCACACCATGGTGCCGTCGCGGCTGGTATTGGTCGGGCCATTATCCTGATCGGGGTTGTCGCGCAGATCAACGATGAATTCGTCATCGGTGATGGTGATTTTGACGTTGTAAACCCGCCCATCATCCTGATCTTCGGACAATTCAAACGTACCTTTTGGCAGGTTCTTGAGTTCGGCTATGGCACTCGCCTCGCCGAAATCCATGAAACTATCCATGGCTTTGCAAAACGTCGAAACGCCGTATTTCTCGGCCAGTTCCTCAAGCCGCTTGGCCCCAACCCGAACCGAGGCAATGGCCGCCCAAACGTCGCCCAACAGATAGTCAGGCATGCGCGAATTCACCGTGATAATGTCCATCACCGCGTTTTCGGTTTGCCCCTTGCTGATCAATTTGATCGCAGGCAGGCGCAGACCTTCCTGAAATATCTCGGTTGCGTCGCCGCTTAGAGAGCCGGGCGCCATGCCGCCGACATCGGAATTATGGGCGATATTGGCGGACCACGCGATTAGCTGGCCGTCGGCGAAAACCGGCATCGCCAGTACCAGATCGTTCAGGTGGGTGACCCCACCGTGATACGGGTCATTGGTGATGAAAATGTCGCCGGGGTTGATGTCGCCGGGGCTGTTGAATTTCTTTAGCATCACCTGAACAGATTTATCCAACACGCCAATAAACGCCGGAATTCCCGCGCCGGATGAGGCAATGCGCCCTTTGGCGTCGGTGATGCCGGTGCCCATATCCAGCACCTCGTAAATGATGCTGGACATGGCGGTTTTGCGCATGGCCGCGAACATTTCATCGGCGGTGGCTTGCAGTGAATTCTGGATGATCTCCAGCGTGATCGGGTCGTTAGATTCGGTCATCGGTCGCCCCTATGCGTTCAAAGTGATGTGAATGTTGCGATATGCGTCGATAGTGACGGTATTGGCCGGGTGAATAACCACCGTTGAGCCGTTGTCTTCTATGATCGCAGGCCCGGCGAATTCCATGCCGGGGGCCAGTTTGTCGCCATCATAGATCGCCGCCAAATGTTTGCCCTCAAGTGCGTAATCGACCTGGCGTTCACCTTTTCGCGCACCGCTGGCATCTGCATCACCCAGTTCTTCGGGCAGCATTTCGAGTTTGCCAACCTCGGCCTTGGCAACCAAATGGATGCCGACCATTTCAACCGGAGCGTCAAGACGATAGGTGTATTCACGCTCATATGCGTCGTGGAAATCGGTGGCGATCTGGGTCAGGGCGGTGTCGGTGATCGCGCCGCCTGACAACAGCACTTCGGTTGTATGTTCCTGATTTTGATAGCGGAATTTACCGTAGCGCAGGAATGTCACCTTATCAGGTTCAATGCCCTCTTCGGCAAATGTGGCTGATGCCTTGGCCTCGGCTTCGCTGAAAACGGCCTCAATCGCTGTGCCTGCGCCTTTGGACAAGTCGACCAGATGGGTGACGAAATAGTCGCGCCGCAGGTCCGACATCATCATGCCCCAGGCCGAAAATACCGACGCAGCAGCAGGCACGACGACCTTTTTGACCTGCAATTCCTGACCCAAAGCCACCGCATGCATCGCCCCACCGCCGCCAAAGGCCAGCAGGGTAAAATCGCGGGTATCAAAGCCCCGGTTCAGCGACACCAGTTTCAGCGCGTTGACCATGTTGTTGTTGGCAATGCGGATGATGCCTTCGGCGGCCTGATCCGGGCCGACGCCCAATTGATCGCCAAGCGCGGTAATGGCCGTTTCAGCCGCCGCCATATCGGCGTCAATTTCACCGCCGCAAAAATAGTCTCGGTTAATGCGACCAAGCCAGAGGTTGGCATCGGTTGTCGTCGCCGCAATGCCGCCTTTGCCGTAAGCGGCTGGCCCGGGAACAGCGCCCGCCGATTGCGGGCCCACGTGCAATTTACCAAAATCATCGACCCAAGCGATAGAGCCGCCGCCATTGCCAATTTCCACCAGATCAACCACCGGCACCATGATCGGATAGCCCGCCGATTTGCGCGAGCGTTCGATCCAGTAATCCGTCATAATGCGGACTTCGCCGTTTTCGATCAGCGAACATTTAGCGGTAGTGCCGCCAATATCCAGCGCCAAAATATTCGGTTCACCGATCAATTTACCCAGTTCCGCAGCGCCCCAAAACCCCGAAGCCGGGCCACTTTCGACCATAGTAATAGGTGTTTTTGACGTCGCGGCGAGCGAATCCACGCCACAGTTTGACTGCATGATATAGGGGCTGCCAGTAAAGCCTTTGGATTTCAGCCCCTCGTCCAGCTTTGCCAGATAGCGCGCCGCTATCGGCTGTACATAGGCCGACAATACGGTGGTATTGCTGCGTTCATATTCGCGCCATTCGCGGGTGATTTGGTGCGAAGACACCACCGAAACCTCGGTCCAAAGCCGTGCGACCTCGGCCAATGCCGCCTCTTCATGGCTGGTATTGGCATAGGAATGCAGGAAACAAATCGCTACCGCCTGAACGCCGTTTTCTTTGAAACCATCTAAAATGGCAGGCAGGTCTGACAGGTCAAGCGGGGTGCGCTCCTGTCCGGTATAGCTCATTCGGCCCGGCAATTCGGCGCGCAGGAAACGCGGCACAAACGGTTCGGGTTTTTCGTAGTGCAGATTGAAAAAATCAGGCCGGTTGCCGCGGGCAATTTCCAGCGTATCGCGAAAGCCCTTGGTGGTGATAAGCCCGACAGTCACGCCCTTGCGTTCGGTCAGCGCGTTGATGACCACGGTGGTGCCGTGCGCCAGAAAATCGACCGCCCCGGGATCAACGCCACCCTTGTCCAGAACATTCAGAACACCGGTTTCAAAATCCGGCGGAGTCGTGTCGGTTTTGGCGGTAATGATCCTGCTTTTGCCGGTGTCCGCATCCGTTTCAAAACATACCAAATCGGTGAATGTGCCGCCCACATCGGTGGCCACGCGTCGGGTGATTTTACCCATTGTTCTCTCCTTGGTTTCGGATGCTTTCAGCCAGCAAAAACGCCAGCGCTCCAGCAGTTTTCAGGGTTTCGGCGGCGGCAACACGGTCGGGGGTGTAATGCCCGGCGTCGTGCAGGCAATTCAGCGTGCCGCGCAGTGTGCCGTTAATGACGATCGGCAGGTTCAGACAGCTTTCACAGCCCAGCGACTGGATCAGCGCATGATCCGGGAAAACATCGGAGATTTCGGCGATTGTGTTGGCCACAAACGTCTCGTGACGGGCATCAACAATGTCGGACCATTTGTTTTGCATCCGGGGTTTTTCGCCCATGGCTGGATAGGCTTTTGGCATGTTGGTATAGCTGCGCCAGGCCACGTCGCGGACATGATCGACCTCCATCAGGGTGAACAGTTTTGCGCCAATCGTATCCTGCACCAACTGTTGCAAGGCCTTGAATGTGGTCTCTGGCTGCGCGTCTGCCTGTGCGGCGGCCTTTGCGATTTTTGTCGTCATCAAGACGTCTCCTTTGCCAATTTGTTTCGCAATTGCAGCTCGCCCTCGGTGACCACCGGAATGGCGCCGATCAGCTGCTTTGTGTAGGATTGTTGTGGGGTTTCAAAAATGTCTTTGGTTGGGGCGCATTCCACCAGATGTCCGGCTTTGAACACCGCCACCCGGTCGGCCACATTGCGCACCACCGACAGATCATGGGTGATAAAAACGTAACTTAGCCCCTTGTCCCGGCGCAGATCGTTCAGCAATCGCAACACCCGGGCCTGCACCAAAACGTCCAACGCCGAAGTCGGTTCGTCCAGCACCACCAGTCGCGACTGACACGCCAGCGCGCGGGCAATGGCAACGCGCTGACGCTGACCGCCAGACAACGCAGCCGGGGCGCGCTTGCGGATGTCAGGCTCTAATCCGACCTCTTGCAGGGCCTGTTCAACCAACGACCAGCGATCTGATTTTTCACCGATGCCATAGACATCCAGCCCCAGCCGCACCGAGTCCCCAACCGAACGTTTTGGGTTTAACGACGACAGCGGATTTTGCTGCACCAGCTGAATTGCACGGCGGTGTTGCAGGGTCCGGCGCAGTGGCAACGGTTTGCCATCAAGCCAGATTTCGCCGCCGCTTTGCCCGAACACCCCAAGGATCATATTGGCGAGCGTGGTCTTGCCCGAGCCACTTTCTCCTACAACCGCCAGACATTCCCCGAGGATGACATCAAAACTGACATCGCGGACCGCGTGCACGGTCTGATCACCACTGCCAAAGGTTTTGCTAACGTTTCTGAGGGACAATATCGGGTTCATGCCGCGCCCTCATCATGGGTGACAAGCGGGTCAAGAAACGCCGGATTTACGTCGTCAATTTCGGGGATGCCGCCGCCGGTGATCCGTGGAACGGCGGCCATCAGCGCGCGCGTATAGGCGTGGCCGGGGTTTTCAAAGATCGCCTTGGTCGGCCCATGTTCGACGATTTTACCGCGATAAATCACATAGGTCCGGTCGGCAAATTCCCGCACCACGCCCAGATTATGCGAGATGAAAAACACCGCCGTGCCGCTTTGCTCAACCAGATCATGCATCAGTTTTAGGGTCTGCGCCTGCACCGTGACATCCAATGCGGTGCCTGGTTCATCGGCGATCAACAACGACGGTTGATTGGCCAGCGCCATGGCGATCACCACGCGTTGGTTCATCCCACCGGACAACTGAAACGGATAGGATTTCAGCACCCGGTCGTGATCATGGATCGACACCGAATTAAGCAGCTCAGTTGCGCGTTCAGCGGCGTCCTTGTCTGTCATAGACGGGTTGCGGCGGCGCAAAACTTCGGTGAATTGGGTCTGAATGGTAAAGACCGGATTCAGCGACGATGTCGGATCCTGAAAGATCATCGACATCGCTGTGCCCCGCAGTTCATGCCACTGGGTGTGGGACAGTTTATTCAGATCCTGGCCTTCGAATTTCAGACCACCGGTCACTTGCGCTGTACGCAACTCCTGCAAAAGCCCAAGCACAATGCGCGCGGTTACGGATTTACCCGAGCCGCTTTCACCAACCAGCGCCACCCGTTCCCCGGCGCGGATATTGAGCGAGATGCCGTGAAGCACGTCAGTGACGCCAGTATAGTTGCGAAAGCGCAGATATAGGTCGCTGATTTTCAGAACATCGCTCATTGATCGGCTCCAAATATTTCGCGCAAGGCGTCGCCGATCAGGTTGAAACCAAACACCGCGATCAGAATGGCCAGCCCCGGAAATACCGTTAGCCACCAGCTGTCAGGCAAATACCGCGCGCCTTCGGCGACCATGGACCCAAGGTCGGGCGTCGGGGGCTGCACGCCTAGCCCGAGGAACGACAGGGACGACGCGATGATGATTACAAAGCCCATATCCAGCGTCATTTTGGTGATGATCGCGGGCAGGCAATTGGGTAGAATTTCGCGAAACGCAATGTGGGCGGTTGAGGCCCCGATGACCTCGGCGGCCAGCACATAGCCTTCTTCACGCTCGGAACGGGCAATGTTGTAGACCAGCCGCGCGTACCACGGCCACCACATGACGGTCACCGCCAGCATGGCGTTCATCAGTGTCGGTTCCAACACGCCCATCATCGCAATGGCCAAAACCAGCGGCGGGATCGACAGGAATACATCGGTCAGACGCATCAGCACAAATTCGACCTTGCCGCCCATATAGCCCGCCAACAGACCAACGATGGTGCCAATCGGTGTGGCAATGGCGAGAACAACCACACCTAAGATCAGCGAAACCCGGTAGGCATAAATCACCCGGGTGAACAGATCACGCCCGACCAGATCGTTACCAAATATGTTGCGCCATGTCGGGGGTTTGTTGAAGTAAACGAAATCGACCACGGCACCGCGATGGTCGGGAAACGGTGCTATGAAATCGGCAAAAAACGCCAAAAACACCACCGTAGACACCAGAATGACGCCCAACAATGACAGCGGGTTGCGCAGCAGGATGACCAAGGTGCGTTTCATGATGTGCCCCGCTCAGAGTATCGTATGCGCGGATTGAGGAATGCGATCATCAGGTCAACGATCAGGTTCACGATCAGGAAAGTCGCCGAGATGATTAGCACCGTGCCGATGATGGCGTTCAGATCTTTGCGCAGGATCACCGCGACGCCGTAACGGGACAACCCGGGCCAGGCGAACACCGATTCAACCAGAAACGCGTTGCCGAGCATGGCTGCGAAATCAAGGCCGATGATGGTTAGCGACGGGATCAGCGACGGTTTGAACGCAAATTTATTGGCGATGCGCCGGGCCTTAAAGCCATAGGCCTGTGCCATCTCGATATAGGGTTTGTCATAGGTTTCGACCATATTGGCGCGGGCCAGGCGCGCCGCCTGTCCGATGCCGGATAGGGCCAATGCAAAGGCCGGCAGGATGATATGGCGAAGCGCGTCCCAGAAGGCTGCAAAGTTGCCTGCCAACAGGGTGTCGAGTAGCAAAAACCCGGTAACGCGATGGATGTCATAGCTGTCAGAAATCTGCCCGGCGATGGGAAAAATCGGCAGGTAGAACGCGAACAACAGCATCAGGATCACTGCCCAGACAAAACTGGGTGCGGACACGCCCAGCAACGATACCAGCCGGATGATGTGATCAGGCCAGCGCCCGCGAAACCGCGCCGACCAGATGCCAAGCGGCAGGCCAATGCCCACCATCAGCACCCCGGCGAAAAACACAAGTTCCAGCGTTGCAGGCAAAAACTGTGCAATGTCCTGTGTCACCGGGCGGTTGGTATACAGCGAAACCCCCAGATCACCGCGTGACAGATCGGACAGGAAATAACCGTATTGGGTGACTATTGAATCGTTCAGGTGCAACGCTTCACGCAGTTTATCAACTTGTTCGACGGTGGCGTTTGGCCCCAAAGCGATCCGCGCCGGGTCACCCGGGATGATCCGGGCGATGCCGAATATCAGCATCGACACGCCGACAAGCACAATCAAAGAGATACCAAGACGCCGCGCGAGCAGGCGAAGGACAGGGGACATGTAACTGCTCCAGAGGGTGGCAAAACGCGAAGATACGCGGCGATGCCGGGCCCCAAAAAAGGCCCAACATCAGGGAGGTTTGGTTAGTCGGCCACTTCCATCAGACGAAAGCTAAAGCCCATGCCATCCAGTCCAAATCCCTGGGCCGGATCAGTCAATGCAGGGGCTTTTACCCGGTCACTGGCCGCATATACCGATTGGCGATCAAAGGCATAGATCGTTGGTGCGATCTCAATCAAGCGCGAATTTAGTGAGGCATAGGCCGCCTGACGCTCTTCGGGGCTTGCCGCCGCGCGACCC
Source organism: Granulosicoccus sp. (assembly GCA_047623555.1). GTDB lineage: Bacteria > Pseudomonadota > Alphaproteobacteria > Rhodobacterales > Rhodobacteraceae > NORP181. The sequence continues at coordinate 31,660 of JBLHMP010000023.1, read as the reverse complement.
GCATCAAGGTATTCATCGACCTTGGCGTCATTCAGGTATTCCGGCGACTGCCAGGTGCCCGGAACCGACGAATGATACATGCCATAGAGCAGCGTATCAGGATCGCCTGTCACCGCGTTCACAAACAGCTGGCTAATATGCGGCGTGTTTTCCGGCTTGGCGACAGCTTCGGTAAACAGCGCCCAAGGCAGTTTGCGGATGTGGGATTTTACCCCCAACTGTGTCAGGTTTGACTGCATCAACAGGGCCAGACGCTCTTCAAGCGGCACTTCGGCGATCCAGCTGATTTCGATATCCATATCGGCCAGATCGTATTTGCAGTCAGCCAGATGGGCCTTGGCCGCATCCATATTCTGCGCCTGAACCATGCTGGCATCATTGGCACCAAACATACCCACCGGAATGGCGCCGGTGGCCGGGCTTCCTGATGACACATCATCGGTGATCGCGATCATTTTGATGGCGGTGCCGTAGTCAAACGCAGCACTAAGAGCCAAACGACAATTGACGTCATCCAGCGGGGCCTTGGTGGTGTTCATCTTGAAATAGAACGCGCCTGTGCCGCTCTCGGTGAACAGCTGCGCGCCTTCTTTGGCCAGCGCACCCATAACTTCGGGCGGCAACCATTGCGAGGAAATGTCATGCTCGCCCCGCCCGATCAGCGCGCGCACTGTTGCGGCCTCAAGGCCGTACCGCAGGCGCACCGTGTCAGGGGCCGCATCGGCGATATCCAGGAAATAGCCGTCGTTCTTGGCCATTACGGTTTCTTGCTGCGGGTTATGCGAGGTCACGATATAGGCCCCGGTTCCGGCGCTGTTGCCGGACAAAAAGACCTGCCCCCAATCGCCCATTTCATCGTCGCCTTCGCCCAGATTGACCATCACCAACTGTTTGTCGATGATCGGCAACCGCACCAGCGATGCCACAAACGGCGCATAGGGCGAGGACAGGGTGAATTTTACGGTTGAGCTGTCGACGGCCTCGACCGTTTCGACCACACCCAAAAGATAGGAGAGCCCGGCCCCCAGTTCCTTCATCCGCTCAACCGAGAACACCACGTCTTCGGCGGTCAGACTATTGCCGCTTTGAAATTTGACGTCGCTCCGCAGTTTGAAGGTGAAACTGTTGCCATCACTGGTCCAGCTCTCGGCCAGATGCGGTGCCTGTCCGGGGCCGCCCTGCACGGGCAACACCAGCGTGTCGTAAATGTTGTACATCAAAATGCTGTCGGCAAAATCGGATGCTTTCGCCGGGTCAATCTCGCCCACGGCGACTTCGTCCAATCGTAGCACGCCGCCCGCAAAGGCCGGCGTTGCGAGTGATGTGGCCGCCAATAAGCTGGCAGCAAGTGTCGTTTTCCAGAACGTCATGTGGTGTCTCCCTTGTTTTTGGAACGCGTTTTCTTGCCCGTTTTGTTATTGTTTTTATGAATTGGATCGGTGGTGTCTTCGCCAAACACATCCATCGTGCCGCACCACAACATCGCGGAGGATGTGTCGGTGTGGTTCCACGTGGCGTGGGTTTTGCGTGAATCAAAATGTATTGAATCGCCGCGCCGCAGGACTTTACGCTCGCCCTCGACTTCGACGGTGATCTCGCCCTGCAAAATATAAAACAGCTCTTCGCCTTCGTGGCTGATCGGTTCATTTCGGTGGCCAGGCGGTTCGTGTACGATGACCGACCGCAGCGTGCTGCCCGCAAATCCAGCGGACAATCGTTCATACGATAGCGCGCCCTGACCAACGCTATAGTTCACCCGATCCTTTTGGCGCGTGGTATCGGTGTCGCTGCTCGGCTGTTCCAGAAAATGCGAAATTGGCGTGCTCAGCACCCCGGCAATTGAACGAAGCGAGGACAGCGACGGCACCGTCAGCCCGCGTTCAACCTGAGAAATGAACCCAACCGACAGGCCCGCATTATCCGCAACATATTGCATCGTGAGCGACGCCTGTTTGCGGATTTTTCTTAGCTTCTCGCCAAGTTCGATTTCAGTTTTTTGGTCTGAGGTTGTAGATTTTTTTACCATTACTAAAATTATGGCGGCAATTTGGATCTGTCAAGTTTTAGTTATACTAAAATTCTGTCCGTCAAGATTGGGCAAGGTTTGTTGTTGATTCAATTGAAATATCTACTGGAATTTGGAATTTGAAAATCAGAAAATCAAGGGTACAAGCCGACGAATTAGCGGCATTTTCCAACGAGGGAAAAGCGCTCACCCCCCGAATCCGAATTTCTGAATTTGCAAATATGCGAGGGTTCCGGTCCGCTATTTGCAACTGGAATCGGCCGCGCTTTTTTGCATGATGTTGTGTGCGGATGGCCGGTTCTTTGACCACCCGCGATATTATTTTTTTACCGAACGACATACACCGAACAGGCCGAATGCCGAACAACCCGCGCAGCATTTGGACCCAGCAGGAAATCCTTGAAATCCGGTTTGTGGGCACCGATTACGATCAGCGCAGCACCGTCGGTTTTGGCTGTGCGCAATATTTCCTCATAGGCGTTGCCAGTGGCAACCAGATGCCGAACCTTGGCGTTGGCCTCGGCCCCCAGAACCGTTTCGACCATTTCGCTTAGTGCGGCCTGGGTTTTGATCGTCGCCTCTCGTAGGTGGCTTTTGTCGAAATAACCGCCAACGACGCTCATGCCATAATCGGGCAAAACAGTAATGACATCCAGCTGTGCCCCATCCAGCGCGGCCATCCGCGCCGCCTGTTTCACCACGTTCTGGTCGCTTCCTTTGTTGCTGATATCAACAGCGCATAAAACTGTATTGCTCATGCTGGTTCTCCTTTCTTGTTAATCCGGCCTTTTTGCAGCAACGCGATCAATCCCAGCAGCAAAAGTCCGGGAATAAAGATCAGCTCTTTTGGCAATTGGCTGGCAGGCGCCTGCACCGATGTCAGCTCAACCGGGTTGTCCCCATAAAAGTCGAATGTGCTTAGGCTGTCGGCAAACGGCGAGCTGAACGAAGGTTCGTCCATTTTGGTGACGCCATCTTCGTCGATCAGGATCAGACCCGAAGTGTCTAGCCGCTGCGCCCCATCTCCGTCACCAGACACCGGCAGAACCAAGGTCACTTCTTTGGTTTCGCCGCTGTCAAAATCAGGCCCGGTTACGATCAACCGCATCTTGACCCCGTCCTGTGCATCGCCCAGAGCCTGCTCAAACGCCGCTGGTTCGATTATATCAAACGGAGGTTGAATGCGGTCCATAAAGAAGTCCGGCCGGAACAGCAGGAACGACACCAGAATAAGCCCGATGCTCTCATAGATCCGGCTTTTGGTCAGGAACCAACCCATGGTGCCTGCGGTGAACACCAATATGGCAATCGAGGCGGTGATGAACACCAATATCCCCTGCATCACAGTTACATCAATCAGCAACAAATCGGTGTTGAAGATGAACACAAACGGCAGGGCAATAGTGCGCAGGCTATAGAAGAACGCGATGAACCCGGTGCGGATTGCGTCGCCGCCCGACACCGCTGCGGCGGCAAAACTGGCGAGCCCCACAGGCGGCGTTACGTCCGCCATGATGCCAAAGTAGAAAACAAACAGATGCACCGCGATCAGCGGCACGATCAGCCCGTTTTGTGCGCCCAATTCAACCACAACGCCGGCCATCAGTGAGGACACAACGATATAGTTCGCCGTGGTCGGCAGGCCCATGCCAAGGATCAGCGACAAGATGCCAACAAGGACCAGCATCGCCACCAGATTACCGCCGGACATGAATTCAACCAGATCGGCCATCACCTGACCAACACCGGTCAACGTTACTGTGCCGACAATCACACCGGCGGTTGCTGTTGCCAGCCCGATACCGATCATGTTGCGCGATCCGTCAATCAGACCCTGAACCAGATCGGCAAGCCCGTCTTTCAGATTGCCAACAAATTCACCCTGAGCGCGGAACATCGCCTTGAGCGGGCGTTGCGTTAGCAGGATGACGAACAACAACATGGTTGCCCAGAACGCCGAGAGACCCGGTGATTTTTGTTCAATCATCAGGAAATACACCAACACGATGATCGGCAGGATGTAATACAGCCCAGCTTTGTAGATTTCCGCGATAACCGGCAGCTCAACCGTTTCGGCGTTTGGATCGTCGGCCTCAAGATCATCCACTGTCGATGCGACCTTAAGCAGAGCCAAATAGGCGATAAACACCAACACGGCCAAGGCCCAAGGCGCGTTGTCGGGCATCATCGCCACAACCCAGCCAACCGGGTATTGAACGCCGTAACACAGCAATGCGAACCCAGCAAAAAACCCGGCCATGCCACCGATGGTTTTACCCATCGACACAACCCGGTTGCCCAAGGTTGGCATGTTGTTTTTGACCGCTTCCAAATGCACAATATAGACCAGCGCGATATAGGAAATGGTGGCTGGCAGGAATGCGTGGGTGATGACTTCGACATAGGAAATGCCGACATATTCCACCATCAGAAACGCCGCGGCCCCCATCACCGGTGGCATGATCTGACCGTTCACCGAACTGGCCACTTCGACCGCGCCCGCCTTTTCGGACGAAAACCCAACCCGTTTCATCAGCGGGATGGTGAATGTACCGGTGGTCACAACATTGGCGATCGAGCTGCCAGAAATCAGGCCCGTTGCGGCGGAGCCAATAACAGCAGCTTTGGCCGGTCCACCCTTAAGGTGGCCAAGCGCGCCAAACGCCATTTTGATAAAATAGTTCCCGGCCCCGGCCTTGTCGAGAAGCGAGCCGAACAGCACAAACAGGAACACGAATTTGGTCGACACACCCAGGGCAATGCCAAACACCCCCTCTGAGGTGGTCCACATGTGGCTCATGGCTTTTTTCAGCGACGCGCCTTTCCAGCGGATCACATCCGGTATAATTTCAGAGGAGCCAAAGAAGACGTAAAACAGAAAGATAACAGCGATAATCGCCATTGCCGGGCCAAGCGCGCGGCGGGCGGCCTCAAACAACAGGATCAGACCAAGCAGCGCAAACCACTTGTCTGTGTTATCGGCAAGACCACCGGAATCAACAATTTTGTTGTAAAAGAAATAGCCATAAAGCGCGGTAAATGTCCCAAAGAACGCAAGAATCCAATCCTGTATTGGAACATAGTTGCGCGGCGAGGATTTGAATGCCGGATAGGCCAGAAACGCGAGGAAGATGGCAAATCCCAGATGGATTTGACGCGAGTTGTTAATCAGATCGCCGGGCAAAATATACGGCGCAAGCGGCGATGCCAAGACCACCTGAAACACAGCCCAGGAAACGGCGACAATGGCCAGTAACAGGCCAACAGCCCCGGCTGGGCTTCTGGCCCCTGAGTCAGATGAGGATACAAGTTCCTGTAGCTCTTCCTCGCTTAACGGTCGGTTTTCCGGACCTAAATCAGACATCTACACTCTCCCTGAACACCCGCTTTGATGCGGTTTTTGACTGTTTACCAATTTGTGTTGGACAGAGGCAACATTTTGCCCCTGTCCTGTTTATCTAGTAAAAATAGGTACTTATTCGATCCAGCCTTGTTCTTTGTAGTACTTCGCAGCGCCAGGGTGCAAAGGCGCCGACAAACCAGCCGAGATCATTTCTTCTGGCTTAAGATGTGCAAACGCAGGGTGCAGTTTTTTGAAATCATCAAAGTTTTCAAAGACCGAAGACACAACCGCATAAACCGCGTCATCCGACACAGTGGCCGACGTTACAAACGTTGCGCCAACACCAAAGGTTGATACATCGGCGTCATTACCGCGATACATGCCACCAGGAACGGTTGCCGAGCGGTAATAGGCATTGTCGTTGATCAGTTTTTCAACGGCGGGGCCGTCAACGGTGACCAGAACGCTTTCGCAGGCTGTTGTTGCTTCCTGAATGGAACCGGACGGGTGGCCAACGGTATAGATCATCGCGTCAATCTGGTTGTCACACAGAGCGGCGGACTGCTCGGATGCTTTCAATTCAGTTGCGAGCGCCAGATCGTCGGTTGTCCAGCCTTTGGCCGCCAACAGAACTTCCATTGTGCCGCGCTGACCGGACCCGGGGTTGCCGATATTGACGCGTTTGCCTTTCAGGTCATCAAACGTGGTGATGCCGGAATCTGCACGCGCAACAACGGTGAACGGCTCGGGGTGTACCGAAAACACCGCGCGCAGGTCTTCGAACGGGCCAGCCGCCTCGAATTTTGATGTGCCGTGATAGGCGTGATGCTGCCAATCGGACTGTGCCACACCAAATTCCAGCTCGCCTTCGCGGATGGTGTTGATGTTGTAGACCGATCCACCGGTGCTCTCAACCGAGCAGCGGATGCCATGTTCTTTGCGGCCCTTGTTAACCAACCGGCAAATCGCACCACCTGTTGGATAATAAACACCGGTCACGCCGCCTGTTCCGATGGTGATGAACTCTTCTGCCATAGCTGCCGGCGCCATTAGCGTCGCGAGCGCGGCCCCGATAACTGTAAACTTTACTCTGTTAAACATCATAGTCTCCCTTGGTATATGTAGCTTTTTTGATCGTCAAATCGCACCATCCAAGGTTTCCCAAAGGTGGTTTTGTTTGCACAATTTGTGCAGAACGATGAGTGCATTTTGCAATGCGTAGCGGGTTTGAATACCTGATCCACACATACATTTGAGCGCCCTGTATGAGCGTATTCTTTGTCGGATCCGGTGTTACAAACCTTAAGTCGTACCTCTTCCTAGCCCGAGCAGGAGGGCATCTGGTTTTTGTTCTGTCAACGTGTGTTTCGTCGTATTCTGCTGTTAGGATGTCAGCAGTATTGCCCTCATTTATGCGAGTCGCCCCATGTCACACGTGTTTCCCCGCCACTGTAAATCCCAACCACCCGTCGCCGCGCGTGGTCAGGGTGTTTACCTGTACGATACTGATGGAAAACAATATTTTGACGGATCTGGCGGGGCTGCAGTATCATGCCTGGGCCATGGCGATGCCGATGTCATTGCCGCAATCCAGAAACAGGCCGAGGTTTTGGCCTATGCACACACCAGCTTTTTCACCTCGGAAATCGCCGAAACCCTTGCGGGGAAAATTGTCGCTTCTGCATCAAAACCACTTGAGAGGGTTTATTTCGTTTCTGGCGGGTCCGAAGCCGTCGAATCGGCGCTGAAATTGGCGCGTCAGTATTTCATTGAAATCGGCCAACCGAAACGCCATCGCATCATCGCGCGTCGCCAAAGCTATCACGGCAACACCCTGGGTGCGCTGGCGGTGGGCGGAAATGCCTGGCGAAAACAGCCTTTTGCGCCCTTGATGATCGAAACATTCCACATTGCGCCCTGTTACGAATATCGCGGGCTGGAAAGCGGAGAGAGCCAGTTTGACTACGGCCAAAGGGTCGCAAATGAGCTGGAACAGGAAATTCTGCGGCTTGGCCCTGAAACCGTAGCCGCCTTTATCGCCGAACCGGTGGTTGGGGCGACACTGGGCGCGGTGCCGCCGGTGCCCGGGTATTTCAAACGCATCCGCGAGATTTGCGATCAATACGGCGTGTTGTTGATTTTGGACGAGGTCATGTGCGGTATGGGGCGCACCGGCACGTTATTTGCCTATGAACAGGAAGACATCGTTCCCGATATTATCACCATCGCCAAAGGACTGGGCGCCGGATACCAGCCCATCGGAGCGATGATTTGTTCCGCCGACATCTATCGGGCGATCAAAGATGGCACCGGATTTTTCCAACATGGCCACACCTATTTAGGGCATCCCATTGCATGTGCCGCCGCCAATGTGGTGCTGGACAAATTGACCACCGGCGGATTGGCTGCACGATCGGCCCGAATGGGCGCTATGCTACAGGACCGTCTGGTGACCGCGTTTGGACAACACCCCAATATCGGCGACATCCGTGGGCGCGGGTTGTTTGTTGGCTTGGAAATTGTCGCAGATCACGAGGCGAAAACCCCGTTTGATCCAAACCTTGCCATCAACAAAGCCCTGAAAAAGGCGACCTTTGCAAATGGTCTGGCCTGCTATCCCATGGGTGGCACGATTGATGGGCAACACGGCGATCACATCCTGTTGGCGCCCCCCTTTATCCTTGAGGAAACGCATATTGACGAAATCGTGGATAAACTTGCGCTGGCGTTTGATGCGGTTCTGTAAGAGCGACCAAGCACCTTGCTTAACTTGACGTAAAGCTCCTCCTACCATTTTCGCGTGCACAGCGCCCCTGCCAAAAGATGTTATTGGAGAGTGGTTTAACCAGTGACGAAAGAGCCGAAGAAAAGCGTTATGAGGGGCTTGGCCCTTTCGAGCCTACGAACAAACTCACCGCGATGTCGCAAGAGCATCATGAACGGTTGATACTGAAGGCGGGCCGGGGAAACTCCAACTGGCTGGCCGAGGATTCACGACAGGGCTATTTCCAATTTGGGTTTTTCACGCTGAGTGAGGCCAAACGCGTCTGGCATCAGCCGGGGTTTAGCGGCTCTCCGGTCAGCGACGGCGTTGGCGCGCGACACGCTGGTCTTGATTTTGACGCGCTGGTTTTGAGATGGTCGATGGCATCCTAGGGGATCACTACCCAACGCCGGATCGGATGTTGCGATGTTGTGAAAAGATCGTGCCGGCGTATTTTGACCTTGAAATGTGTCAGGGAACGCCGCCGCCCGGCAAATTTCAACTGTTCGCCACCGAAGGCGGCACTGCTGCGATGTCGTCTATGGGGATTTTGTGAATAACTTTCGCTCGCTCATGGGGATTTGTCCGCAAAATACCATCTTTGTCTACTCGTTTTCCAAGTATTTTGGCGCGACCGGTTGGCGGCTTGGAGCCATCGGAATGCACGAGCAACAATATTTTCGATGAAAAGATTGCCAACCTGCCGATTGAGAATCGCGAGGCCCTGAACCAGCGGTTTACCACGCTGTTTGAGGTGATGGGCGCGTCCTGCATTGAGGACGGATATTCGGAGTTTTGTTACATGACTATCGACATTCCGCAGTTGGCAAAGACACGATATAGTCAGGAATTCGCCGGTCATATAGTGAACGATCACGACGCAATCGACTTTGCTTGGCGGCTGGCCGAGGAAAAATAGGTTGTCTTAATGGATGGCGGCGGCTTTGACGCACCCAACATGTCAATTCGCGTGTCACTGGCCAATCTACCCAACGATGCCTACGCAAATATCAGTAGATCCGGCGATCATGACTATATGGCTGATTTGATTGGCTATAAATCACCGTCCAAAAGCTCGACTGAATATGTTACTTTTGGTATTGGAATCTTGCTTGGATATCTGATTGGATAGATCAGTTTTTCCATTGGCACAGCCGAAGTTGCCTTGGGGTCAGGCCTTGGCTGGCTGCGTGCCCGGTATCTCCGCTTTGGCGGGGTCAATTCCGGTGGTGCCAAATTCCTGCAAAGTTTTGGTTTGGCAGTGTTTGTTGGCGTTGTCGGCCTGAACGCCGGTGAAACCGCATGGGAAGCGATCAAAGAACATGGCGCGACGTTGTTTTATCTGGGGATCGCGGTCACGTTGATACCTTGCTTTGTGGTGTTCTATTTCAACTATTACTTCCTGCGCATCAAAGCCCCGATCATCACGATGGCGGTTCTTGCAGGTGGGCGTAGCGGCAACCCGGCGTTTTCGGCGCTGCTGGAAGATGCGGAAACGCCGCGCCGGTGGCCCCGTTTACGGTGACCTATGCAATCGCAAATGTATTCCTGACGCTTTGGGGGCCGGTTATCATTGCCATCCGGCATTAGCCGGTTTTGGTCGGCTAAATCCCGGCAAAGGTTATTTCGACCTTAAGCCCGGGATTGGCCGGTAAAAGCACCAGTTCTGCCTCGTGTAGATCGGCAATAGCGGCGACAAGACTAAGGCCAAGCCCGCTGCCGGCTGTGGTTCGGCTTGTCTCAAGGCGGTACAGGCGACGCAGGACATTTTGATGCTGATCGTCGGGAATGCCGGGGCCATTATCTGCCACCGAAAGCCGGGCGTTAATTGCGTCCCCAGACACGCAAACCTTGATGTCTTTGCCGGTCGGAGTGTGACGCAGCGCGTTTTCGATCAGGTTGGCCAGCATTTGTCCCAACAGGGTTTTATCCCCTGAAATCATAATCGGCGTATCCGGGATGCGCAACAACAACTGCCGACCCTGTTCCTCGGCAGTAGGTTGGTAAATATCCACAAAAACCGCGGCCAGATCGCAAAGATCAACCGGGCCAAATCCGGTTCGGGGTGAGCCGCCTTCGACTTGGGCAATCTGCAAAAGTGACTGAAACACCCTGACGATGCCCTGGGTTTCATCGGTCGCGCGCTCGGCTAGGTCTACCGCTCTTTCCGGCAGATTGTTGGTTTTGCTAAGGTCAGACAAAAGCACCGCAACTCGCTGGATCGGGCTTTTGAGATCATGGGCGATATCGGCGGAAATCTGTTGCAACGCTGATATCGATTTTTCCTGCGCGTCGGCCATCCGGTTCACCTGTGCGCCAATCCGGCTCAGGTCGTTTTGCCGGGAATTGCCAGTGCCAACACGCGCAGCCAATTCACCCGAAGTCAGCCGGGCCAAGGTACTTTCGATCGAGAACAGGTGTTTTGAATCGCGACGGGCCAGAAAGAAACCACCGCTTAGGGCGGCGATACAGGTCGGAAGCAGGCTGAACAAAAACACCAGCAAATAGGTTTTGCGCAGGTTTTCCAGTGGTTGCGCGGTCAATGCCACGGTCATAAGGCCGCCATTGATCAATCGGGTCAATGAAATGAATTCACCTTTAACCTCGCTGGGCAACACGCCAGAAATAACCGCGCTGAATCCTTCGGCGTCCTGCACGATGGCGGAATTTCCGGCGATAACACCGGACGGCAAACGATAACTCAGCAGGCGGCGGGTTGGGTCGGTTTCACGGGTTTCGGCCCGCACAACCGCGGCCAGCGCCGCAACAGACGGGGTGGCGCGATACCCGGCCATAACCTGTACAAGGCTCTCATGAATGGCGTCTTCCTGGGACTCTCGGGCGACAAAATATGTGGCGCTTAGACTAAGTGAGCTGACGATCACAAATAGAAATGCCAGCCACAAAGACAGCCGCATCGGCGAAGATTGCCAAAGACCGGGCGGGCGTATCTGTGATTTATTGGGCAATGCGATATCCGGCGCCGCGCACGGTTTCTATCAGATCGGTCTGGAACGGTTTGTCGATCTTGCTGCGCAGTCGCGAAATATGCGTCTCAACCACATTGGTTTGCGGATCAAAATTGATCCCCCAAACGGATTCAAGCAACATTGTGCGCGTCTGCACCCGGCCCTTGCGGCGTAGTAAATGTTCAAGCAATACAAATTCGCGGGGCAGCAGGTCGAGCATGGTTCCGTTGCGCATCACCTTGCGCCGTACCAGATCCATTTCCAGATCACCGGCCCGCAACACCGTTTCCTGCTCTACCATAATTGGCCGCCGCGCGAGCGCCGACAGCCGCGCCGACAGTTCACCAAAGGCAAAGGGTTTCACCAGATAGTCGTCGGCCCCAGCGTCCAATCCTTCGATGCGATCCCCAACACCGCTTAGCGCAGTCAGCATCAGCGCCGGGGTTTTGTTTTTCGCACCGCGCAGAGTTTTCAGCAGGGTCAGCCCATCAAGGCCGGGCAACATCCGGTCGATGACCAGCACGTCATAATCTGCGGTGGTGGCCTGAATGAGCCCATCTTTGCCATCTTCAACCAGGTCAACAGTATGCCCTTCTTCTCGCAGTCCCGACGCGATGTAGGGACCCGTGGTTTTGTCATCCTCTACAACTAAAATTTTCACGTGTTGGGTGCTCCTGATTTTTGTCACCTAATAGCGTAACCGCCTTATCTTGGCACATTACATTTTTGTATAGAAGCCGACAGGCCACTGACAGTTCGCTGCCCTAATTACCTTTCATATCCAGAACCCAGGAGAAACCTAATGACGAATACATCCCCCCGTATTGCTGCTTTGACACTGTCAGCAGTGTTTGCGACCACCGCAATGGTTGCCCTGTCCCCGACAACAGCATTGGCCATAGTGCCCGGCGGTTATGCCGATCTGGTAGAAACCGTTTCACCTGCCGTTGTTTATGTCGAAGTTACCGGCAAAGCGTCAGTCAAACCCGCTGGCGGTGCCATGCCCGAAGGCGACATGCTGGAAGAGTTCAAGCGTCGCTTTGGTGGCCAGATGCCACAGCAGGACCGCCGCCCTATGAAAGGTGCCGGTTCGGGCTTTATCATTGATGCCAGTGGTTTGATCGTGACCAACAACCACGTTGTTGAGAGCGCGAAGTCCATCACCGTCAAATTTGCCGATGGCACCACGCTTGATGCAACTGTTGTTGGCTCTGATCCGCTGACCGATATCGCGTTGTTGCAGGTTGAAAGCGACACACCACTGGCGGTTGTTGAATTCGGCTCCTCCGAAGACCTGCGCGTTGGCGACGAAGTGATTGCCATGGGCAGCCCGTTTGGACTGGCTGGCACCGTCACCTCGGGCATCGTTTCGGCGACCTCGCGGAACATCAATTCCGGTCCCTTTGATGATTATATCCAAACGGATGCGGCGATCAACAAAGGCAATTCCGGCGGCCCACTTTTTGATGCAAACGGCGATGTCGTTGGTGTGAATACCGCGATCTTTTCGCCGGATGGTGGATCGGTTGGCATCGGCTTTGCTGTTCCGTCCGACCTTGTTCAGGAAATCATTGCCGATCTGAAAGATGACGGCAAAGTTGATCGCGGCTGGCTTGGGGTTCAGATCAGACCAATCTCGGCGGAAACCGCGAGTGCTCTTGGCTATGACGAAGGCAAAGGCGTGGTCATCGAAAGTGTTGTCAAAGACAGCCCGGCCAGCGAAGCGCACCTCAAATCCGGCGATATTATTTTACAGTTTAACGGAACAGAAATCACCGAATTGCGCGACCTGACACGCGCGGTGGCACAACAAGACCCCGATCAGAAAGTTGAAATCGAAGTTCTGAGGAAAGGCGAGAAGGTTACTCTGGATGTAACACTTGCCAATCGTGCCGGGCGTGAAGCCTAGCAACGGGGAGCGGCGGCAGGGAGGTCCGTTAAGGATCAGACCTGTCGCCGCAACTCATCGAAATGAGTACGATTAGGTATCGTGTTCATGATCTAGAAAGGGTTGTTCTTTGCCCCCACGGAACAACTCTACGTAACGGGTCCTGGCCAGAGTTAAGAGTTGCAGTTTTATGCACGTGGCGCGGAACTAGGAAATCCGCGTCACAACGGTAATCCTCTCATCTTTGGTGGGAGGATTACCTATTTTGCAGACTTGGGTTGCACCAATTGCGACCGGCGCTCGCATTTGGTGATCAATGCCAAAACCTGCATCGCGATATAAAACCGTTAAACACGATGGCTGTGTCCAACCACTGTGGATTGCAGATGGGTCCTGCGCCGCACAGAAATTTCACGAATGATAACTTAGCCACGTAGACGACGTATAATGTCAAATCGTGGTATGTGAACGAGTGACTGGGATTTGATGTGGATCTGCTTGAACGTCCATTAACAAACTATGACTATTTGACATTCGCAACGTTGATCCTGCTGATGGCGGCGGTCATGGCTTTGGTGCTGTTTCTGATGGGCTTGCCCGGGCGTATCGCGCTCAAACGTAATCACCCGCATGCCGAAGCCGTCAAAATCATGGGTTACATGGGCTTTCTTGTGGTTGTGCCTTGGGTGCATGCCTTTATGTGGGCGTTTCACGACGCCATGACCGTTGATATACGGCAGTTCCCGGAAGAGGAACGCAAAGCCATTCGTGAAGAAATCGAACATCTTGGCGGGACAGTAAAGCCGGAGTTCCAAAATTCGGATGCCGCAGAAACTGCAAAAGACAAAGCCTGAAAGCTAACCAGAAAAGAATAGAATGAACAGGTCGTCGCGCTTGGCATTACGCTCTTCTATCTGATCTTTATTTGGTTGGTGTTTTTCAAGCTGGAATTGTTGAAATTCAGTGTCACCTGGGGCGTCGTATCATTTTATGTCGGCGGCCGTTTTCTGCTGATTTTCCTGCCCTACACAATTGACAGCCATGTGGTGCGCTCGACCATCCAGATCATTCCGAAACTGACGCAACCTACAATTCTGACCAAAGTATTAGTCACGCCTAATCAACCGGTTAAAAAGGGTGATCCGCTGTATCGCTTTGACGAAACAATCTATTCCCTTGCCCGGGATGGTGCGAGGGCACAGTTGGGTACCGCACAACAAAACGCCAAAATGCTTGACTAGGATTTGATCGCTGCAGTTGAGGCGGTTGAGCGGGCACAGGCGCAATGGACCTATGCGATTGCCCAACGCGCACGCTACGAAAAACTGGTGCCCGCCGGGGTGGTCGGCAGGATGAATTGGACCGCTGGATTGAACAGACCGCCGAAGACGAAGCGCAATATTTTCTGGATAACACCACGATTTATGCCCCCGAAGACGGCATGATCGTATCACAACAGGCCCGGCCTGGCCTCGTGGTTGGCGACGTGCGTCTGGGGGCAATCGCCAGTTTTATTACCGATGATAAGCCTTATATTTTGGGCAGTTTCCGCCAGCAGAACCTGAAATTTGTGGAACCCGGCCAAGAGGTCGAAATCGCGCTTGATCTATATCCCGGCGAAATTCTGACCGGCAAAGTCAAAACCATTTGGTGGGCCACAAGGCAGGGGCAGTATATGCCGTCCGGTCGCCTACCCCAGTTTATCTTGCCAAAGCCAGCCGGGCATATCGCCGTTCAGATCAAAGTTGATGTGCCAGAGGGCTATATCTTTCCGGCCGGGGGACATGCTGCTGTCGCGATCTATACCGGCAAAGGCCAAAGTTTTGAATTTCTGCGCCGGATCGGCATTCGGATCTATGCGCTGGTCACGCTGACCGGTGATGTGGCGGCTGTTTATGTCAATATTCGTGCCCTGCAAGAGGCGATCGTGATTGCCAAAGACAACATTACGCTGCAGAAATCCACGGCATTACTCAACAATACCAAAGCGCTGGGTCCGGGGCTGGAAAGTGAGCTGCAACAGTCTAAAAATGCCCTTGCTGTGTTGCTTGGAAAACATCGTCTTCGATGACTGGCGTGCTTGGCCAATCGGGTCGTAACCCGCGCGCCCGGTCAAATATTTCGGTTGGATTGCCTGCCTAATTGCTGCGCCGCCGCCCGGATGTTCGCGCTGCCGGACTCGCGGCTGCATTGCAATCGGCGCAGGTTGGCATTGCGCTGTCCGATCTCTATCCGCAATTCATCTTGTCCGGCGCGATTGGTTTGTGGGCCTCGGTGGGCAATGATCTGTTCAGCTCCAACAGCGGCACCGGCCTGCTGAGTGCCGGGGTTGTCTGGAACCTGTTTAACTATGGCCGGATCAAAAACAACGTTCGCGCACAGGATGCGGCGTTTCAGGCACTTGTTGCCAATTATCAAAACACGGTGATTGTTGCCTATTCAGAGGTCGAAAATGCGATGGTCGCCTATCATCAGGCGCCCAAACAGGTTGGGTTTTTCCAAAAGAGCGCCGATGCATCCAAACGGGCCGCCGAGATCGCAACAAGCCAGTATCAGGACGGTATTGCCGACTATTCGCGGGTGCTAAATTCGCTTACCGCGCTGTTGCAAGCGCAGGCCAATTTGATCGATGCGCGATCACAGGTCGCTGGCAATCTTGTGGCGATCTACAAAGGTTTGGGTGGCGGTTGGCAAATCCGTCAGGGACAGGAATTTTTGCCGCAAACCGTACTGGCGGAAATGGCGTATCGCACAGATTGGGGCGATTTGCTGGAAAAAGACCCAACCAACGCTAGTTTTGAATGATTTGAGTAGAGGACCCTTATTGCCTTTCCCAGTTAGATAAAAACACCCTCAGGGGCGGCTGAATTTTACAAAACCTTGTCATGCCACCTTGGTCAATCCCAAGCCTTTTACAGGCCCGAATATTCGGGGAAACAAAGCGAAAGAGAGAACCCAATAAAGAAACTAATTGTTGTTGCCTGTGCGGTTTTTTATGCATCTTCGGCATATTCGGCCACATCCATGGCCGAGTTACAAACCCTGAAAAATACTGCCAGCCAGATGTCGAACGGTTGTGCCCAGGGGTTCCTTATGAGGATGGCGCGGTAAAAACCTGCCTCAAGAAACATGAAAAAGAAATCTCGATCGGATGTGGCGAGGCCCTGAAAAAGCTTAAGAAATAGCCAACCCCAGGGCTGATATTTCTGACTTGAAGGCCCAACCTGGTGACGGCTCTTGTATCACACAAGAGCCGTATGTTGGATGATTGTACCGCAGCTTTACGGTGATCCCTCCGCCACCACACCTTAGTCTTTGGTTAGAAACCTGACCGGTAAACCGACCTCGGCCAACATCGTTTCCGAAACATCAAAGCTGTGGTCCAAAGCCCCATCATTTGCGGGTTTGGGCGGACAGCAGAGAGTTTCGATCCCGGACTGGATAATTGCACGGGCACAATCGGCGCAGGGAAACCGGTTTACATATAACGTGCAGCCAGACAGCGACACGCCCATCCGCGCCGCATTATAGATGGCGTTGCGCTCACCATGTTCAAACCAATAAAACTTTTCGCCACTGCTACGGTCATATCGGTCCTGCACATCGTCCCGGACGCCGCGGGGAAAGCCGTTATATCCGGTGGACCTGATCGCTAGATCAGGCCCAACAATCACCGCACCAACCTGAAAATCACGATCCTCGGTCCATTGCGAAATATGATCGCACAGATCCATGAACCGGCGATCCCATTTCTCAGATTTCTTGGTGCTTTTCATAGTTTTATCCCGCAAATTGATAGCTGGTTTTGACGATTCTGTAGAATTCAGCCGCATAGCGCCCTTGTTCACGCCGACCATAGGATGATCCTTTGCGGCCGCCAAATGCCACGTGATAATCGACCCCGGCGGTTGGCAGATTAACCATCACCATGCCAACCTCGGCATGTCGTTTGAATTCACGGGCCAATTTCAGGCTCTGGGTGCAGATGCCTGCAGTCAGCCCAAAACTGGTGTCATTAGCAATCGACAAAGCGTGGTCAAAATCATCGGCCTTGATGACCGATCCACAGGGACCAAAGATTTCCTCGCGGTTGATCCGCATCGAATTATCCGTCCCCAGAAACAAAGCGGGGGCCTGATAAAATCCGGTTTTGGCCAAATCCAGTTGCGCGCCACCAATCACGTCGGCACCTTCGCTGCGCGCCAGATCGACATAGGACAGGTTCGATTGCAGTTGCTTTTGATCGACAACTGGTCCGATCTGCGTTGTGGTATCCAGCGCATCGCCAATTTTTAGCACCGCCATGGCCTTGGTCATTTCGGCGACAAATTCATCGTAAATTCCGGCCTCGACAATCAATCGCGACGAGGCCGTGCATCGCTGGCCGGTGGAAAAGAAAGTGCCGTTGATACAGGCGGGCACCGCGACGGACAGATCAGCGTCATTCATGATCACCATCGGGTTTTTGCCACCCATCTCAAGCTGGACTTTCTTCAGCATTTTACCGCAAATTTCGGCGATATGGTGCCCGGTGCCGACCGATCCGGTGAACGAAATGGCGTCAACTCCGGGATGGGTTACCAGCGCCTCGCCAACGGATGAACCGCGGCCCATAACCAGATTAAACACCCCGGCCGGGCAGCCGCATTCAACCAGAATTTTGGCAATCACATGGGCGCATCCCGGTGTCAGGTCGGCGGGTTTCAACACCACGCAATTGCCACAGGCCAGCGCCAGGGCTATTTTCCACGCCGGGATCGCGATTGGAAAATTCCAGGGCGTGATCAGGCCCACAACGCCAACCGGCTCGCGGGTGATTTCAACGTCGACATCAGGACGAACCGAGGGTTGAATGTCGCCCACCTGACGCAGACATTCACCGGCAAAAAACTTGAACACCTGCGAGGCACGCATGGTTTCGCCAATGCCTTCGGCCAGTGTTTTGCCCTCTTCACGCGCCAGCAGACGCCCGATGTCCTGCACGCGTGCCGCCAGTGTGTTGCCGACCGCATCCAGCAAATCGTGGCGGGCCTGCGGAGTGACAGCACGCCATGCCGGTTGTGCCTTGCGCGCGGCAGCAACAGCAACATCAACGCTGGCCGCATCGCCATAGGAATACAATCCGACGACATCAGAAGTATCCGATGGATTCCGGTTTTCGTGGTAGTCGCCCAAGCATATCCAGTCACCGTCAATAAGGCTGTCATATTTGTTCATTTGGTTTCTCTTTTGTTAAATTTGGATGAATGCCAGCTGTGCAACGATTGCTTTATCAGCCTGTCCAGTTCGGATTTTCTGTCCTTGGTCAGCTTGGTAAACGGGGGTAATAGATGCTCCCACTCCACGCTCCCAACCCGCTTGCCGACAAGGTATTTGATAGACGGGATCAGGGCGTTTCCGGCGATGGTTTCGCGGATGTGTGTGATTTCGGCGACCAGTGATTTATCCGAATTTACCCTGTTGTTCCAAAGCGTTGCACACAAAGATCCGGTCTGGTTGGTTGTTGCAGAAATGCATCCGGCGAACCCCGATTTATGGGCTTCTGCCAGTGCCACCTCGGAACTGGGAAAGACCGCCAGAGCGGGCAAACTCGTGGCCAAGTCCCGGCAATAGGGCAGATTACCGGATGAATCCTTGATGCCCCTGAACCGCTCGGGCCATGTCGTGTACAGGCGTTTGATCACCGAAATTGGAATTTCCAGCCCGGTCATCTGCGGAAAGTTGTAAAAATAGATCGCAATCTGACGATCCCCCAGCGCGTGGTGAAGCTGTGCGTACCAGTTAAACAGCCCGTCATCGGACAGCGGTTTGTAATAATACGGCGGCAGTACCAGCGCCACGCCGTACCCCAGATCATCCGCCGTTTTGGTCAGCGTGGTGGTTTCGGCAAGCGACGGCGTGCCGGTGCCAACCATAAGGTGCGTTTTATCAAGGTTTTTCGCGGCTAGCCGCATGATTTCTGTGCGGGTCTGGCTGTCGAATGAATTGGCCTCGCCGGTTGATCCCAGAATGTTCAGCCCATCACAGCCATTATCCAACAGCCATTGGCAATGCGTCACAAACAGGCCTGCCTGCACCTGACCCTGTGAGTTGACAGGGGTCGGAACTGCAGCAATTACACCATGCATTTTAGGGTTTTTCCTTGTTATTATAGTCTTGTATCAGAGCTGTATCCGGCAACATTGCCGCGACAATTGGATGGTCAATACGGGTTGTGGTTTTGTCATTCCAGCCACCGGGATCGCCCAGCCCAGTGACCGAATCCTCAAAATATTCGCGGTTGATTGCGATGAACTTCAGGTCTTTTTCGTCGACCTCGTCGTCATATCGAATGGCATCGACCGGGCAGATGGTTTCACATAATCCACATTCGATGCATTCGCCCGGGTGGATATAGAACATCCGACCGCCTTCGTAGATGCAATCGACCGGGCAGACTTTGGTGCATTTTGCATCTTTGATGTCGATACATTCGCCTTTGATAATCAGGGTCATGGCGGGCGCCTAACAGCCGCGCCAGACGGGTGCGCGCCTTTCACGAAACGCGGCGACGCCTTCGTTAGCATCCTCAGATTCCAATGCGCGGATCAGTTCAGGCAACCGCAAAGACCGGGCATTGTGAATAGAATGCTGTGCGGTTTGGCGGATGGTCTGTTTGATGGCGCGGATCGACAAGGGCGCACATGACGTGATGTCGTTCACCCATCTTTCGACCTCGGCGTCTAGGTCATCAGCCGCCACAACCGCATTCACCAGCCCATAATGTGCCGCGTCTGCCGCGCTCATCATGCGCCCGGTCAGCATCAGGCCGGCGGCAATTTTTTCCGGGATCAGACGTTGCAACATAACCATGCCGCCATCTAACGGCAGGCGGCCAACCTTGGCTTCGGGCAGGCCAAACCGGGCGGTGTCAGATGCGATGACGATGTCGCAGCCCAAAACCATCTCCATACCGCCACCCAAGGCGAGGCCGTTGACCCGGGCAATCACCGGGACATTCAGGCTTTGGCGCATGGCAATGCCCCCAAAGCCGTTTTCGTTCAGCGAGGCCCAATATTCTAACCCGGATTTACCAACATCTGATTTCATATCAGCCCCGGCGCCGGTCAGGACGACAACACGCACGGTTTCGTCGGTTTCGATCTGGCTCCAGATCTCTTCGAGCCGGATCTCGGTGGCGGCGTCCACTGCGTTCATCCGATCGACCCGGTTGATGGTCACGCGGGCAACGCCATCGGCTATGTCAAACAGGACGCTCATACTACGACCTTGGCAGACTCGGTTTTCAACCCGAATTCCTTGATGATAGCGTCGGTATGTTCGCCCAAACGCGGTGGGTTATGACGGATCGTTACCGGCGCGTCGCTTAGGTGTACGGGCGATCCAACAACGGTCATTTTACCCAACAACGGATGGCCCATATCCAGCAACATATTGTTAATCAGGGTCTGCGGGTCCGCCAAAGCATCACCCAGCGAGCGCACCGGAGCGCATAACAAATCCTGTTCTTCCAACCGGGCCAGCCAGTATTCTGTGGAATTGGTCGCGAATGTTTCGCGAAACAAATCCTGCAGAAACGGTTTGTTTTTCCGTTGCGACGCCAGGTCGGGATACTGTGCCGAAATATCGTTTACTTCCAGGGCATTACAAATGTCTTGCAGCGGATTAACCTTGAACGCACCCACCACAACCACGGCCCCATCGGTGGTATCAAATACACCGGTCAATGGCATTGCGGCCCAGTTCAGCACCTCATTGTGTTTACTCCATTGCGCCGCTTCCTGCATCTGCATCGCAATCATCGAGTCATACAATGAGACCGCCACCTTTTGGCCAACGCCAGATTTTTCACGCGCCAACAAAGCCGCCAACACGCCCTGAACCAGATGCATTCCAGCGGAATAATCACACAGGGTTGTTGGGTAAATCGACTGCGGAATTGATGGGTCGGATGTTTTCTCCATCACCCCGCTCATCGCTTGCGCCAAAACGTCCTGCCCGCCTTTGTGGGAATAGGGCCCGACCTCGCCAAACCCGGTGCCGGCGGCAACGATAATGCGTGGATTGATCTCACGCAGGGCGTCATAGCCGAACCCTAAACGGTCCATCACCCCGGCACGAAAGTTGTTTACGACCACGTCTGAAACTTTGACAAGATCGTAAATCATCTGGCGGCCTACGTCGCTTTTGGTATCAACCTCGATGGATCGTTTGTTGCGGTTCAGCGATTAAAATACCGCGTTGTTCATGGCAACCTCGGAGGTTTCACCAAAGAAATTCCGCGACAGATCGCCGACGCCGGGGCGTTCGACCTTGATCACATCGGCACCAAGATCGGCAAGCATCTGTGTGGCGCATGGGCCCAGCATGACCTGGGTGAAATCCAGAATGCGAATGCCATCCAGTGGGAGTGTTGAAGCTTGTGTCATATTATTTCCTTAACTCGCCAATGCGTCTTGGATCAGGGCGTTGGATGACGGAATATCGCCGGGATCAGCCCCCTGCGCGCGCATCTGTTTCTGGATCAGCGTCGCGTCCACATCGCGCAGCGCCGAATTGCTGTTTAACGCGAGGGCCACGGCAACGCCGGCGGCTTCGCCCTGAACCATGCAAGGCGGGATTTCACGCGAGCTTTTCTGTGCATCGCTGTCGACCGAATAATGACGTCCGGCGACGATCAGATTGTCCAACCCTTTGGGCAGCAGCGCCCGATAAGGCGTGTAATAATCGCGCCCACGACAGACACTATCGGCGAAATGGCGGCGGCTGGTGATGTCGTCCTTGGTCACCACATATTCACCGCGCAACAGAGGGGTTGGCGAATGCCCATCTGTTCAGCCGCGCCCAGCATTTTGGCGTTTTCAAAGCCGGGAATGTTGTCGCGCGCAAACGCCAGCAGGTTCATCATCCGTTCGCGGCCCTCAAATTCGGCGGCGACCATGTCTTGGGGCGACATGCCGTCATAGCCGGTCATATGTGGGCAATTGCACCAGACAATCCCGGGCAGCGGCGTTTTCAGCCACCACATACCCCAGGCCCCGCCAATGACCCTACGGGCCTGACGATCGAGTTTTTTGTACTCTTCCGGATTGGCATATTCATAGGCCTCGGCCTTGTCTGTATCCACATCACACAGGCGGAAAACCGTGGTCACGATGTATTCGCCCTGAATGAAATCAGCCCCAGCCGACACCGCCAGATCAAGGTCACCAGTGGCATCAATCACCATATCAGCCATGATCGCATGACGTCCCAGTTTGGTCTGACAGATGACACCGGTGACTTTGCCTCCTTCAACAACCGCCTCGGAAAACCAGCTGTGCAAACGCAGGTTAACGCCAGCTTCGCGGACCAAATCCAGACTGACCCGTTTCCAGGCGTCCGGGTCAAAGGCGACCGCATGCAGGATGGGTTGCGGCATGCCGGTTTCGTGGAAATTGATACAGCCCCAGCGCGACCATTTTTGCCACATCTCCCAGTTTCGCAGACAGTCCTCGGCGGGCGGGTAAACCGCGCCGCCTTGGCGCTCCATGCGGTCGACAAATTCGCTGACAATGCCGGTGGTGACGACTTCGTTGCCCTGATTGACCATGTCATCCAGCACCAGAACCATGCCGCCAGATGCCATGCCACCAAGGTGGTGATAGCGTTCAATCAGGGTGACAGAACAGCCATTACGCGCGGCGGATACGGCGGCGGATAACCCGGCAGGACCGGCACCGACGACGACGACATCTGTTTTGGCAACGACCGGAATTTGTTCGCTTTTGGATTGGATAAAGTCTTTGTATTGCTCAGACATTTGAGTCTCCTGTGGCGTTTGGGTCGGTGTTTTTCGCCCGAATGCCTATGAAAATTATTGTGTGTTGGATCACCAGCGAACGACAAGGCGTTCGGCAAGTGTCACCATCACAAAGAGGAAAACTGACAGCCCCGATGACATGAAAACCGTGGCGTAAAGTAACGAGGACCGAAAATTAAAGGTCGAGTCGATGATCAGCGCCCCAAGGCCAACATCCGCGCCAACCCATTCGCCGACAATTGCGCCAATAACACTGGTTGTGGCGGCAATTTTGAGCGCCGAGAACAGAAATGGCAGCGACGACGGGAGCCGGATTTTCCAGAAAACCTCGGCCTTGGACGCCGACAAAATGCGCGCCAGTTCAAGCGATTGATCACTGACAGATTGCAGCCCGCGCACCATGTTAACCAGCGTCGGAAAAAAACAAATCAGCCCGGCAATGACAACTTTGGCGGTAAGCCCGACGCCAAAGATCAGCACCAGAATAGGGGCGATTGCCAGGATCGGGATTGTGTTGACGAACACCGCAATCGGAAAAAATGCCTTTTCGACGGTTTTGTTATGAACAAAGGCGACGGCGATCAGAATGGCGGCCATGTTGCCCGCAAAAAAGCCAAGCACGCTTTCATACAAAGTTGGCCAGAAATTCTTCATCAAGAGCGGGAATTTATCGACAAGCGTAGCGGCGACATCGCTGGGCGCAGGCGCGATATAGGTAGGCACGTCGAAGAAACGCACACCCAGTTGCCAGCTTAGTAACAACAACGCCAATGTCGCCAGCGGGATCGCGGCAGTCTCAATTTTGCGACGACGTTCCAGCCTTTGTTCATCCATCTGGATTTGCAGTTCAGCATCAGCATTCTCAACGATAGACATCAGCAGGTCTCCAGAACTTCGCGCAAATACGCCGCGTATCGGGTGAATTCTTGGGTATCGCGCAACTTGATTTCGCGTGGGTATGGCAGATCAATATTCACGACCTCGCGCATACGCCCTGGGTGCGCCTGAAGCATCAGAACCTTTTGGCCCAGAAACACGGCTTCGGGGATGGAATGGGTGACAAACAGAATGGTCACGCCTGTTTCTTGCCAGATTTGCAGCAATTGCAGATTAAGCCGATCCCGCGTCATTTCATCCAACGCGCCAAAGGGTTCATCCATCAGCAACAGTTTCGGTTTGCACACCAAAGCCCGGGCGATGGCTACGCGTTGCCGCATACCGCCGGACAATTCGTGGGGCATGGCATGTTCACGCCCCTTTAGGCCGACCATTTCCAGCAATTCGGTTGGAGATTTGTCGCTGACGGGTATTTTCACACCCCGTTTGCGGCCCATTTCCAGCGGCAGTTGCACATTCTGCAACGCGGTGCGCCAAGGCAGCATAGCCGCGTCCTGAAATACAAAGGCAAATTCGCGCGCCAGCCGGGCCTGTTCGGTGGATTTACCAAGAATGGAAACCTCACTCGAGGACGCCGGGACAAGGTCGGAAATGAACCTTAGCAATGTGGATTTACCACAGCCAGACGGGCCAAGAATTGTGTAAAATGACCCCTTTCTGATTTCCAGTGAGAGGTTTTCGATCGCAGTAAACGCGCCAAATTTCACGAACGCATTTTTGATCGAGGCTGCAACCGGCTCAGCGCCGGATGCAGGGATGTCAATTGAATGAACGTGGTTTATCTGATTTACCCGTAGGTCGGACGGTCAGCGGCAGTTGCCTCAAGAACAGAAAAATTAACAAGATCCGCAAGCGTTGGCGCACCGTTTTCAAACTGACCTAGTTGGTCATAGATGTTGATCTGGTCCTGCCAGTTTTCGACAGACATTGTGCCCCAACCACCTTTGGCCGTGTTATCATCAAACGAATACGCGGTGATCAGGCCAACCTCCTTTTTCTCGGCCTCAAGGTCCATATTCGGATAGCGTTCAACCAGAATTTCGACGGCTTGCTCTGGGTTTTCATAGACCCAACCCCAGCCTTTGGCCGACACCCGGATCATTGCTTCGACTTTGTCGCGGTGTTCGGCCAGTGTTTCGTCGGTGACATATTACGGGTTGGCGTAAAGCCGAATGCCCGCGTCCCACAACGTCATGTCAACGCGCTGATCACCCAGAACCGCCAAGGCGTTAATGTTGGTGTTCCAGCCGGTTACAACATCCGCCAGCCCGTTCATCAGCGACGCCATATCACCACCCATGACCGAAATTTCCACGTCATCTTCGGGGATATCGTTTTTCGCCAGCAAGGCCCGCAGCAGAATACGCGCTGTGCCCTGTGTCGCCACCTTTTTACCAATCAGGTCCAGCGGCACGTTAACCGGGTTCTTTTTCAGCGAGAAATACGTGAACGGGTGCTTTTGAAAACCCGCCGCGATGCATTTTATTGGGATACCCGCCGCACGCGCCAACATCAGCGAAGGGCTGGATGAGATTGATCCCAGATTGGCGCGACCCGAGGCGACCGACGCAACGCCGTCAATATTCGGACCACCGGCGATGATATTCAGGCTCAGGCCCTCATCGGCGTAAAACCCAAGCTTGTCAGCCGCAACTTCGCCCAGGATGCCGTTTGAGGCCAGCCAGCCCAGTTGCATATTCACCTCATAGGTGCCTGCGGCCGTGGCTTTGCCAACGCTGAGCATCGAGCCGGTCATTGCGAGGCCGGACGCGGCCCCCAATCCCATGAGAACTTTTCGGCGATCAATAGCCCCTTAGTTCTTGGTGTTCATTGCTTATTCCTCCAAATGTTGATCGGCAGTTTTTACGCTTGCTTGACACTAGGGACCTCCGGGGCGAGTCTCAAAGTGCCAAAATCAGCCAACGGTGGTGCATAAATTGCATCACCCCATTCTTTGGGTAATCCATGCATTCGATCTTTTTACGTTATCTGGACGAAGTGGCGCGGCACGGTTCAATCCGCAAAGCCGCCACCGTTCTCAATGTCTCATCCACCTCGGTGAACCGCAAAATTTTGAGCGTCGAAGAGCAGATGGGCGTTCGGTTTTTTGAACGCTCTCCTGAGGGTGTAGAGCTAACGGCAACCGGGAAAATCGTGCTCGAACATTGTCGTAAGACGTTGTATGATTTCAATAATGTCCAGATGATCATCGACGACATCCGCGATCTGCGGAACGGGCATCTTAGCATTCAGGCCGTTGATTCATTTACCTTTAGCGTCTTGCCTAAAATCCTTAGAAAATTCGGTGAGCAATACCCCGGTATTTCGCTGTCGGTGACAACCGCCCAGCCCGAAGAGATATCTGCCGCAGTGGCGTCCGGTGAGATCGACATTGGCATGAATTTCACCAACATGTCTCATCCCGATATTCGGGTTGTTCTGGATAAACCGGCCCCGTTTGGCATTATCATGCGAACGGATCATCCGCTGGCGCAGAAAACTTCTGTTGGTGTTGAGGACCTGCAGGGCTATCCGCTTGTGCGAACATCCGATGCTCGGGGGCGCCATTCGATCCTGGATCAAACCATCGAAATGGCGGCGGCCGACCTGACAACCCATATGTTCACCAATGCCCTGACCATTGCCAAACAGGCCATTCGTTCAAACCGGGTTATCGGTATTTATACCAAGATCGGGTTTCTCGAAGAGATCGCCGCAAAAGAGCTGGTTTTTGTACCCTTCGCGATAAAGACGCTTAAGGAATATCGGATCGGCCTGATTATTTCGGCCTCGGCCAGTGTTGACCCTGTTAAACGGGTTTTTTCCAATACCGTAGAAAGCGTGTTCAAATCTTTAGAGTTTGGCGGCTGAAATATGCCGGTACAAAGCAACTCAGGACCTGCTGTTCCTGGCAGAGCAACGCAGTGGCAAAACCCTGATTTTGCCATGATCCAAAGCACCGATACTGGCGCTGACTGGCGTTGAATTTTTGCGGCATCATTTGTATCCTTCGGCCACCAAAGCACCATAATATCAAATGCAGGGGCACTAATACCAATGAGCTGCATGCTGATAGACGGAAAATGGGACAATTCGGCTAATCAGTTTATGCGGGACGGGAAATTCCTGCGTGAGCAAAGCCAGATGCCAACCGACATCACCAGCGATACGATGAATCGTCTGTGCAACACGCCATCTGATTTCGTCCTTGTCGCATCGTCTAGCTGTCCGTGGTCACATGGTGCGACTCTCGCCTATGTGCTGAAAGGTTGGGCCGCGCAGATGCCGCTGCAACTGGCCGGCGGACCCAGAGTTGAGGGCTATGCATTGTTACCAAACGGCCCTTTGTCTGGCGATACGGGTCGCCACCTGCACCAGTTCTATACCCAATCCATTGCGGATTTTACCGGCCGGGCCACCGTTCCGCTGCTCTGGGACGTTGCGCAGGCCCGGATCATTTCCAACTCTTCCGCCGATATCATCGCGGCGCTGAACCATGGGCCAACTGGCCCTGATCTGTTTCCGGAGGCGATTAAAACCGAGATTGAGGCGCTTGTTCAAACGATCTTTGACGGCTTGTCAAACGCGGTTTATCGCGCCGGTCTCGCCGAGCGGCAGGACGAATATGACGCCGCCGTTGATACAGTATTTGCAACGATGGACATGTTGGACGCCCGCCTGTCTGGCCGCGCATTTCTGTTTGGGCGTGATATCACCGCGGCGGACATCCGGCTGTTTGCTTCGCTGGTGCGGTTTGACACGGTCTATGCCACCCATTTCCGTTGCAGCCGCAAACGGCTGGTCGATTACGAGGCTCTCTGGCGGTTCACCCGGCGGATTTATCAGATGCCGGGTATTCGCGAGACGGTAGATTTTGACGAAATCCGCTTTGGCTATTACGGCAATGACGGCAGCCACAATCCGTTTGGCATTATCGGACAGCAACCCGAAATCGATTGGCTGGATACGGCCCGGATTTCAGTCTGAAACCAGGGCCTGCAACAATGTGGAAATGTCGTTAATATCAACGTCAGAAAGCGATGATTGACCCGCACCCATGGCCAATGTTTGCCCCAGATACGCCCAGTATAGAAACTTTGCCCCAAGCCGTGCTTTGGCCTGCGACACGCCAATGGCCTGCAACAATTCGGTCAGATACTGAACCCGCTGATCGTCAACCGTCGCAACAACTTTGGCAACTTCGCTGTCTTGCACCGCCCACGCCCGGATCGCCCGTT
Organism: Granulosicoccus sp.; assembly: GCA_047623555.1. Taxonomy (GTDB): domain Bacteria; phylum Pseudomonadota; class Alphaproteobacteria; order Rhodobacterales; family Rhodobacteraceae; genus NORP181. The sequence goes on along the minus strand of JBLHMP010000023.1, from coordinate 3,733 downwards.
CCAGCCGGTTATCAGCGTTAAAGGTTCGCTTGATCAGTTGAGAAAGCCGATCTCCGTCGTGATCTTGGGTCACTTCGATGACCCGTGTTGTGGCACGATGTTGCCACAGGCCAATCACCCCGGCATGAAAGTCGCCAATATCGCGAAAGTGCCAATAAAAGCTGCCTCGGGATACCTTAAGCGCTTTGGCCATCGGATCAGCCTTGAGCGCGTTGGCCCCATTGGCGGCAAGCGTTTCAAGGCCGTGATGCAGCCAGTTTTCTTTGGTCAGCCGGTTTGTCATGCCTTGACCATACAGTGCTGTATTGACGATAGCCACAAATCCCTTCTACAATCCATACAGATATGTATGGATTCGCAAATGAATGATATTTTCCTGATCGTTGCAGGCATCGGCGGCATGGTGATCGCGGCAATTCACGGGCGGATCGGCCAAACCGTGATCCTTGCGCGGATCACCAGGCTGTCACGGACCTTGCAAAACATCAATACTGCGGTGTTTCAGCTAAGCACCCTGTATTGGTTTGTTGGCGGTGCCGCCTTGGTAATGACGCCCTTTACGCTGCCCCCGGACATGCGAACCGCCATCGCTGTGACGGTTGCGTTTATGTATCTCGCCGGGGCTGCGGGTAATTTATGGGCGACGCGCGGGCGTCATTTTGGCTGGCCCATGTTGACCGGCGTCGCCATTTTGGCGCTGATCGGCGCCTAAAGACCCAGCACATCCACCATATCGTATTCACCCGGCGTCTTGTCCTGCCCCCAAAGTGCGGCCTTTAGCGCCCCGCGCGCAAACACTTCGCGGTCCGTCGCCATATGGCGCAGCACGATACGTTCGCCGGGGGCCGCAAACATCACGTCATGTTCGCCGACGATGTCGCCACCGCGAATCGCCACAAAGCCAATGTCGCCCTTTTTACGCTTGCCGGTCATACCGTCGCGACCGCGATCCGCCACATCATCCAGCGCAACACCGCGCCCTTCGGCAGCGGCCTCGCCCAGCATCAATGCGGTGCCCGACGGCGCATCGACCTTTTGGTTGTGATGCGCCTCGATGACTTCGATATCAAAATCATCGTCCAACGCCGCCGCCACCCGTTTGGTCAATTGCACCAACAGATTAACCCCAAGGCTCATATTGCCGGCCCGAACGATCACCGCGTGACGCGACGCCGGTTCGAGCCGGGCGATCTGTTCATCTGACATGCCGGTGGTGCCGATCACATGCACCGCGCGGGCCTGTGCGGCCAATTCGGCAAACGCCAGTGTTGCCTCGGGTGCGGTGAAATCCAGGATCGCCTGCGCCTTGGCAAAGGCCTCAAGTGGTTCGTCGGTCACAACCACGCCCAGCGCAGCGCCGCCCATGGCAACACCCACATCCTGCCCGACCCACTCATGGCCCGGACGTTCCACCGCGCCGACCAACTGTGCTTTGTCGCTGGCCAGCACTGTGCGGATCAGCATCTGGCCCATACGCCCCGATGCGCCGGTCACAACGATACCTGGTAGATGTGTCATGGTCTGGTTCCCTATTTATTCCGACTTAATCCCTATCCAATCGCGGACCGCTTGGCAAAGGCTGCTATTGGGCGTACAGGGTCGGCATGGGCAACAACAAATACCAGGATAGTACCGGACCATCACAAAGACAGCTGCGTGTCGCCGAATTAATTCGGCGCGCCCTGTCTGACGTGCTGGCGCGTGATGACATCCATGATCCCGACCTGAACCGCATGTCGATCACTGTCGGCGAGGTGCGCGTGTCGCGTGATCTAAAGATCGCAACAGCCTATGTTTTGCCGCTTGGCGGACAAGGCAAAGACGAAGTGATAAAGCTGCTGGCCCGTAACAAGGGTGAATTGCGCCGCATTATTTCCAAGAGACTAGGGTTGAAATATTCGCCTGACCTGCGGTTCCAGCTGGACGAGACGTTCGACAGAATGGACGAGACCCGTCGCATTCTGGCGCAGGACGCGGTGCGCCGCGATCTGGAAGAGTGATCCGCGCCGCCCTTGTCGCGATTTCCTTTGCCATCGTTGGCCCGGTCTATGCGGCAACATGCAATGATGTTGAATATTCCGGCAACCGGTTCACCGTCTGCGAAATCGACATGGCCAACGATGACCTGCGGCTGTTTCTGAATGACAGTGACGGTGCGCCCTATGGCCAGTTCACCGCCGTTGATCGCGCGCTTAACGATCAGGGTGAATCGCTTAGTTTCGCGATGAACGCCGGGATGTATCACAAAGACCGCTCGCCGGTTGGGCATTATGTCGAAAACGGCCGTGAACAAATGCGGGTCATTCCCAATGCCGGGCCGGGTAATTTTGGCCTGCTGCCCAATGGCGTTTTCTGCATCTCCGAAGGTCGCGCCGACGTGATTGAAACGCTGACGTTTGTCAAACAGACCCCCGATTGCCAATACGCCACGCAATCCGGGCCAATGCTGGTTATTGACGGCCAGTTGCATCCCCGGTTCCTGATCGACAGCACCTCGCGGTATTTACGCAACGGCGTCGGCACGAGTCTGGATGGCCAGCGCGTGGTGTTTGTCATTTCCCGCAATACAGTGACGTTTCACGAATTTGGCAGCCTGTTCCGCGATAAGCTGGACATGCCCAGCGCGCTGTATTTCGACGGCAATATTTCGCGGCTGTATGCACCAGAGTTCGGTCGCCGCGACTCCGGGTTCCGCATGGGTCCAATTGTTGGCGTGATCGTCGCGAAACCTGACTAGGCTTGGCAGAGCCGCCGCTCCAGAAACATTCAACGTCTCGAGAGCAAGGTTGAACAGACAATCAAGGCCAAACCACATGAATGATGATTTCAGGTGCAAAGTGGCGATGTTTGTAGCTGATCAATAGCGTGCTCATCTGAAATTCACATTGGCAAGCGCTGTGCAGAGCAACACAAGACGATTGACGTGACAACACCTGCCAATCTTGCCCTGCTTACCGGTGCCTGCATTTTTATTCGAGGAGCAACCACTCTTGGTAGCCATAGCGAACATAACCTACTCTGCCATTCAGATACCAAATATCTATGTATTTGGTCACTTCATCCTCTTTGTATAAGAATCCGTCGGTGACAGGTGGGTATTTATCTTGCTGTGGATGATGTATCCGCTGGTATCTTGAACTCAAGATTTTAATGACTTCATCCGGCGTCGTTTCGCTTGTGATTTCATCAATCCCCTCAGGCGCCACTGCCCCTTTGGGTGAATCAAAGACCCCCACATTCACGTCGTCTATTACTTCCTCCTGCACCGCTCCTTCCTGCGGAACTTGTTGACAGGCTGATAGTCCTGCTGTCAAAAAAGCAGCCAATATGGCAGTGTAAGGTGTTATTTTTGAACATTTATATACTTTTATTGACATGGTATTTACCTCATTGTCTTTCTATAGATGTTATAGGTTTTTCTAAATCCCGCATTTTCTGCGGGTTTACACCCGTCCACTTATTGACGCAGCGGACGCCGCCACCGGCCCCAATGCGCGCAGATCATCCTGCACGTCAGCCTGTGTTACAAAACCATCTGAGCCCTCTTTATCTAGGGTCAGGACCCATTGATATTGTGATGGAAGTCTGAATCACTGTTCCCAAACGGGAGCAATGATATGAGTGATCTTTTCTGGCTGACAGACGCCCAGATGTCCCGCCTTACCCCGTTCTTTCCAAAGTCACATGGCAAGCCCCGTGTTGATGATCGGCGCGTTCTGAGTGGAATAATATT
>JBLHMP010000022.1:0-48679 GCA_047623555.1 Granulosicoccus sp. | reverse complement strand
CCGCAAACTAGCCAAGATCTTTCCTGCACCGCTGCAAACGCGCAAAGCCTGACAAGAAAGGCGCTCGCGCTGTGTTAAGTGCAACATCTTCTGCACCTGCAACACTGTGTTTTTCCACAAAATTGGCTCTAGGTGTTGAGCTAGCATGTCTGCTTACGGCGGCGGTTTCAACTGGTCGGCGCAACACATACATTGAAACGCTTGGCAGGTGTTTCGTATGGCCTGTTCGTCAATCTAGTTTCATTCGCGCGCAGCGCGGTAGAACTAGAACGTAACCGGGCAAAGTTGAGGCTGATTAACAGTGAACAGTTCGTCGAACTCATTTTCGAACATTATGCCCAACTTGCACCCCGTTACCGGACAATGATTCCGCCTAAACAGATTTTTGTCTCTGACTTGCCCCAAGACTAGCCGTCCAGATGAAGCCGCTTGATCTACGCGTCCATATTCGCCCGCTGCCCGAATACCTGCCCCGCACCAGCGCGATGGAAATCGCTATAGGCTAAGGAGTAGGTTTCAACGGCGCGTGGTATCGGTTGCAAAAGGAAAATTGGCTTGGCTGGTTGGCCGAATACAAAGGCAAGCGCGCTTATGGCCGCATAGCCATTGATTCCTAAATTTTTCGAAGGATGGTCAAAACCAATATTCATGTCAGAAAACAATAGACCTTGTCCCCCAATTCGCGCCACCACTACGCAATTCAAGGCTATATTTCGCCTAAGTCATTGATAAAAGTGGTGAGCCGGTCGGGATCCGAACCCGAGACCTACTGATTAAAAGTCAGTTGCTCTACCAACTGAGCTACCGGCCCACTTCTGTGCGAGGAGACGAATTTCGTTTCCGTCCCGCTCTCTAAGAAACCGTGGCTAGGCGGTCAACCCCCCTTTGACAAGAATCATCACAGTGGGGTGGATTCATTTTCAGACCGGGGGTATATGCCCGCCATGCGCGATCAATCCAAATCCACTTTGCCCTTTATGAAGATGCACGGGCTGGGCAACGACTTTGTTGTTGTCGACGCACGTGTGCGTCCGGTGATTATCACGCCCGCATTGGCTCGTGCCATTGGCGATCGCCATTGTGGCATTGGATTTGATCAGTTGGCGGTGATCAGTCCCGGCGTTGGCGACGCGCATCTGACGTTTTTTAACGCGGATGGATCATTGTCGGCGGCCTGTGGCAATGCCACCCGCTGTATTGCCCGGCATCTGATGGATGAAACCGACAAATCGTCCCTGCACCTGACCACAGATCGCGGAGACCTCGCAGCGCGGGATGTCGGCAATGGGCTGACATCTGTCAACATGGGGCAACCGCAACTGGATTGGACCGAGGTGCCGTTGGCCAAAGCCATGGATACCCTGGAATTGCCCATAGACGGGGCGCCAACCGCCACAGGGATGGGCAACCCGCATTGCACATTCTTTGTCGATGATGTTGCTCTGGTCGATCTGGCCCGCCTTGGTGCGCTGTATGAACATCACCCGCTGTATCCCGAACGCACCAACGTGCAGTTCGCCCAGATCATCGGCCCCAACCACATCCGTATGCGTGTGTGGGAGCGCGGCGTAGGCGTCACCCTGGCCTCTGGCTCATCGTCCTGTGCCACTGCTGTGGCTGCGGCGCGCAGGGGCCTGACGGGGCGCTCTGTGCGCATTGATCTGGATGGCGGCACGCTGCAGATTGACTGGCGCGACGATGGCGTCTGGATGACCGGGCCAACCATGCATGTGTCGACAGGCACTTTGACAGCCTCGTTTCTGGAGAGCATCAAATGACCACACCGGTTTTTGCCACATTGGGCTGCCGCCTGAACGCCTATGAAACCGAAGCGATGAAGGAATTGTCGGCGCAGGCCGGTGTCACAAATGCGGTTATCGTCAACACCTGCGCGGTGACAGCCGAGGCCGTGCGCAAAGCCCGACAGGAAATCCGCAAACTGCGCCGTGAACATCCGAATGCCCGCCTGATTGTCACCGGATGCGCCGCCCAGACCGAACCGCAAACCTTTGCGGCCATGGACGAGGTTGATGCCGTCATTGGCAATTCCGAGAAAATGCAGCCCGCTGTCTGGCAAGGCCTTGCCGCTGATTTCATCGGCGAAACCGAGGCGATACAGGTCGATGACATCATGTCAGTCACCGAAACCGCCGGTCATTTGATCGACGGCTTTGGCACCCGCAGTCGCGCCTATGTGCAGGTTCAGAATGGCTGTGATCATCGCTGTACGTTCTGCATTATCCCGTTTGGCCGGGGCAATTCGCGCTCGGTGCCTGCGGGCGTTGTCGTTGATCAAATCAAACGGCTGGTGGATCGTGGCTACCTCGAGGTGGTGTTGACCGGCGTTGACATGACCAGCTGGGGCGCCGACCTGCCTGCAGAGCCGAAACTGGGCGATCTTGTGATGCGCATCCTGCGCCTTGTGCCCGACCTGCCCCGCCTGCGAATCAGTTCGATTGATTCGATCGAGGTGGACGAGGCATTGTTGGGGGCGATCGCCACCGAACCGCGGCTGATGCCACATTTGCACCTGTCGTTGCAGCATGGTGACAACATGATCCTGAAACGGATGAAACGCCGTCATTCGCGCGATGATGCGATCCAGTTCGCGCAAGAGGCGCGGCGTCTGCGCCCCGATATCACGTTTGGCGCCGACATCATTGCCGGGTTCCCAACCGAAACAGATGCGATGTTTGAAAACTCTCTGCGGCTGGTCAAAGATTGCGATCTGACCTGGTTGCACGTCTTTCCCTACTCACCACGCCCTGGCACGCCCGCGGCGCGGATGCCGCAGGTGAATGGCAAGGTGATCAAAGACCGCGCGGCAAGGCTGCGCGCATCAGGCGTGATACAGGTTGAGCGGCATCTGCAGGCGCAGATTGGCAAGACTCACAGCGTGTTGATGGAAAACCAGCATATGGGACGGACCGAACAGTTCACCGAAGTGCAGTTTGATACACCTAATACCGAGGGCCAGATCTATGACACCCAAATCACTGGCGTGTCGCAGCACAAACTCACGGCTGGTTAGCTGAAAATTTCAAATTGTCCGGCCCATTTTCTTTGAAAGAAAACGAAAATGGCCCCCGCCGGTATCACCAGCAGGGGCCACTAATTCTGTCCAAACTCAACCTTAGCTTTGCTTGATCTTCTTACCCTTAAGCGGTGCCCAGATGCGTTTGTTTGTCAGGTACAACAGCACCGACAGGATCGCCAGAAACAGCACGCCAACAAACCCGGCCTGCTTGCGCGCCATCATCTTGGGTTCAGCCGCCCACATCAGGAAGGCCGAAACATCTTCGGACATGTGCTGCATGCTGTTAGAATGACCGTCGATAAAGTCGAGCAATTCATCCTCAAGCGGCGGTGCCATGGAAATCCAACCACCAGGAAAACGGGTGTTTTCATAGAGGATTGTTCCGGCTTGTTCTTTTTCGACACCGGTATAGCTCGTCAGGATCGAAACGATGTATTCCGCGCCGCCCATGCCTTTTACCAACTGGTTGATACCCAGACCGTAAGGGCCGTGGAAACCAGCGCGGGCTTTGGCCATCAGGCTAAGATCTGGAGCACCAGCGTTGTTGTTTGCCGGAAAGTTATCCACCGGCGTCGCCGGGCGATCTTCGTCTAGGTCAGCATCAAACACTTCGTAGTTTTCAGCAGCATAAGCACGGACCTGATCCATAGGCAGCTCGGGGCCACCTTCGTCAGCCAGGGTGCGCAAAGGCACATATTTCAGACCATGGCAGGCGGAACATACTTCGGTATAGACCTGTAGGCCGCGTTGCAGCTGGTTCTGGTCAAAGGCGCCAAACGGCCCCTCATACGAGAATTCAATGTCTTCGAGAGGATGTTCATCGCTCCCCGATGCGATAACAGCAGCGGGGACAATGGCCAGCGAAAGGGCTGCACTGATTGCGAGTTTCTTAAACATTGGTTCAGTCCTTTCTTATTCTGCCGGTGTGGATGCATCAGCATCCGAACCGTAATGAGCATCAAAGTCTTCTTCGATTGTGACTGGTGGCGTATCTGGTTTTTCAAGCACACCGAGTAGCGGCAGGATGACCAGGAAATACCCGAACCAATAGGCCGCCGCGATCAGCGAAAAGCTGGCATAGGGTTCTTCGGCGGGCATTGAGCCAAGCCACATCAGCACCACAAAGTCGATACACAGCAGATAGAACCACCATTTGAACATTGGGCGATACCGGCCTGACCGTACACTGGAAGTGTCCAGCCAAGGCACCAGGACCATCACAAAGATCGCACCAAACATCGCAATCACACCAAAGAACTTGGCGTCGACAATGCCACCGGTGGCAAACGATGCCAGCTGGACAACCCAAACTTCGCTCGTGAAGGCGCGCAGGATTGCGTAGAACGGCAGGTAATACCATTCCGGCACAATATGCGACGGCGTCACCATCGCGTTCGCCTCGATATAGTTATCCGGGTGGCCCAGATAGTTCGGCATAAAGCCAACAACGGCCCAGAAGATCGTCAAGATTACTGCCAGAGCGAACAGGTCCTTGATGACAAAGTAAGGCCAGAATGGAACCGTGTCTTTCTCGGCTTCTTCTTTGGACCCCCGGCGAACTTCGACACCTGTTGGGTTGTTGTTGCCTGTGGTGTGGAACGCCCAGATATGGACCGCGACCAGACCAACTATGACGAACGGCAGCAGGTAATGCAGGCTGAAGAACCGGTTCAGCGTGGCATTATCCACCGCTGGTCCGCCCAACAACCATGTCTGCAGCGTCTCACCCACAAACGGGATCGCGCCAAACAGGCCAGTGATAACAGTAGCACCCCAGAACGACATCTGACCCCAAGGCAAAACATAACCTAAAAAGCCGGTCGCCATCATCGCCAGATAGATCATCATACCGATGATCCATGTGATCTCGCGAGGGGCTTTGTATGAGCCGTAATACAGGCTACGGAAAATGTGGATGTAGACGGCGATAAAGAACAGCGATGCGCCGTTTGCGTGAATATACCGCAACATATAGCCGCCACGCACATCACGCATGATGTGTTCGATCGACGCAAAGGCCAGATCGACATGCGGTGTGTAATGCATCGCCAGTACGATGCCGGTTATGATTTGCAGCACCAGACAGAACGTCAGGATGATGCCCCAGATCCACATCCAGTTCAGGTTCTTGGGTGTGGGAATCATAATTGTGTCGTAAAGCAATCCAACAATCGGCAGGCGGCTGTGCAGCCACTTTTCGCCACTGGATTTCGGTTCGTAATGATCGTGAGGAATTCCGGCCATTGCGCTTCTCCCTATCCCAGTTGGATTAATGTTTCGTCGACGAACCCGGCAAACGGGATCGGCAAATTCTCGGGGGCCGGACCTTTGCGGATACGACCAGCTGTATCATAGTGCGACCCGTGACATGGGCAGAACCAACCATCAAAATCTCCGGCTCCGTCACCAATCGGCACACAGCCCAGATGCGTACACACACCCATCATCACCAGCCATTCATCGGCAACGGCGCCGGGTGGCAAATCACTGCCGTTTTGGCCAGCAAATGGCGTAAGCGCCCGGTTCGCGTCGGTGGCCGGGGCGTCGGCTTTCTCATTGAGATTGCGCGCATTGCCGTCGGGCAGGTCTGCCACATCAACGGCACGGCCCAGTTCGATCTCTTTTTCGGTACGGCGGCGAATGAACACCGGCTTGCCGAGGAATTTGACGCTAATCTGCGTGCCAACTTCGACATCCGCAACATCAACGCGGATCGAGGACATCGCCTGAACATCCGCCGAAGGATTCATCTGATTGACCAGCGGCCAAACGGCTGCCCCTGTGACGACTACTCCGGCGCCTGCGGTGGCATAGTAGAGGAAGTCTCTCCGGGTGCCTTCGTGGTCTTCTGCGTGGGACACGAGGTTTACTCCAATTTCAGCGCCCATAGCGGGCAAACATGCATATACACCGCAATAAATGCAGCGTCTTAGGCCGGGTATCTAACCGGGGCGAATTCGTTCGTCCAGCGGTCATAGGCGCGCAGTAAGTCGCAGGCATGCAATCCTGTTACGTTTTCGCCGCACATGGCTGGAAAATCTGACAATTTCGCCCCTTTTTCGGAGGTTTCGACCAAACAAAACGCGAATCAACCCAAGAGGTATACGCAGAACAGTGCCAGAACAGCCGCGCAAAGAACCCCAAAGCGCCTAAATCCCGACGTAGATCGACAAACTAGAATTTACTGTTTCGATACTTTTGACCGGATTTGTTGCGTGAAACTACTGGAAAAATACGCAAAGCGAGGTGATTGAACGTGAAGAACGATACCCAAGCGGTTTGAGCCCAAGGTTTGATCTAAATTTCGCCAAAGGCACACAGTAACCTATAGTCACGGGCCATTCAGACGCATCCAAACAGCCCACAACGAACCTAAAACTAGGCCGGAGGCCGCGTTGCAACCATGCTGTCCCGCGTTTCAAACTCGCCGTACCAAGCCGCCAATGCGTCATTACCATCACGCCAGTTGCGATCCGCGTGGCGCAAATCTATATAGCCCAGCGCACAGGCAACCGCGATCTGGCCCATGTCCAACGACCCGGTTAGCTGACTGATCCAACGATCATTCAGGGCTTTGATCGCCCCGCTCGCCTTGCTCCACTGTGCATCAACCCAGTCAGACCATTGCTTGTCTTCGGGACGGAACCGGGCCTCGTAAACCATCAGAACTCCGGCTTCCATAATGCCATCCGCCGTCGCCTCAAGAACCAGCATATCCCAGCGGGCGTTTCCATCGGGATAAAGCCCGCCATTGCCGCGATCATCCAGATAGGCGCAAATCACCCGGCTATCGTACAACGATGGGCCATCCGGGCGTTCAAGCGCGGGCAATTTAGAAAGCGGGTTTTTGGCGCGATAATCTTTTGGCGCCGCCAAAGGTGATAAAGCGGTATCAATAATTTCGACGTCACCCAATTGTCCGGTCTCGTGAAGAACAACCATGACCTTGCGGGTAAATGGCGACGCACCTGCATAATGAAGTTTCAAAGCAAAGGCTCCTATCTGTGGATTTCGCCACACCCTAGAAGCCCGAATTGCGCGTGTCTATGCGCCACGCATCAAGGCCGCCAACAATTGTATTTCCGCGCCCAGCCCATAGCTTTCGACATAATCCGCGGTCCGCAGACGCACATCATCCGGTTTGTTCTGGCTCAGTTTCCAGGTGCCGTCCACCGATGCGATCTGCATTCGGCACGGCACGATCATCCGCATCATTTTTGCCAGTGCATCGGCATCCATCTTACCCGTGGTCCAACGCGGTTTCGGGTCTAGCCTTGCCTCAAACAGCGCCGATTGCCGATCCAGCAGATCAAGCAGTTCTTCCTGAGGTCGCATCTCCAGAGTTCCGGTCAGATGTACCGCCACATAATTCCACGTCGGCACCTGATCGGGCACCTCATACCAATCAGGCGAAATATAGCTGTCTGGCCCACTGACCGCGATGCGTGCCTGTAGCGGGGATTTTAACGCCCGAGCAATCGGGTTGGATCGCACCAGATGCAAATCCAGTGATTTACCATCCTCTGCGATAATGAACGGCACATGTGACATCAGCGGTGCATCCTCAAAACAAACCGCCAGAATGCCAAAGCCACGATCGCGCGCATAGCCCAGGTTCTGCGCGTCGGCGGCGGTGTGATAAACGGGATTGGGATGCATGACCTACCTCAAGTGTTACAATTGCTCTTGCAGGTTGGCGCGCCATTTGACAAGACTTGCCTTGTTCTCAGGGCGGGGCGAGATTCCCCACCGGCGGTATGCAGACCTGATCTGTAAGTCCGCGAGCGCATTGGGGTTTTCCAAGATTCCAATGGTCAGCAGATCTGGTGAGATGCCAGAACCGACGGTCATAGTCCGGATGAAAGAGGACGTGCAGTGCGCCGCATTTTGCGACGTTGCTGTTCGTGATCGCCTTGGGTGGACGTGTCTGAACCTATAGGAGATTACTATGACACTCACCCGATACGCCTTTATCAAGGCACAATGGCACGCGGATATTGTTGACTGCGCGCTTGACGGATTTTTGCAACTTATTCCAGTCGAACAGGTCGATGTGTTTGACGTGCCCGGCGCGTTTGAACTGCCGCTGTTGGCGCGTGATCTGGCACAAACCGGACGCTATGGCGCGGTGATTTGCGCGGCGTTTGTGGTTGATGGTGGTATCTATCGTCACGATTTTGTGGCGCAGGCCGTGGTTGATGGCTTGATGCGCGCCGGATTGGACAGCGGTGTGCCGGTGTTATCGGTGTCCCTGACCCCGCACAATTATCAAGAAACGGACCATCACAACGCCATCTATCGCGACCATTTTGTGACCAAGGGGCGCGAGGCGGCGCAGTCCGCATTGGCCATTGCGCAGGTTCGCCAGTTGGCGGCCGCCTAACCTAAATATGCACGCAAGGCGGGGGGCGGATTGTCCAGCAGGGTTTTGGTATCTTGCGGCGGATGCGCCACCCCGCCTTCGACCAAAATGACCTGATCCGCAATCCGCCGGGCATCTTCGGGCGCGTGACTGACCATCAACAACGTCGCGCCAGTTTCACGCACGAGGTCATCCACCAGATTAAGCATTTCCACCCTTAACGCCGGTCCAAGCGCGGCAAAAGGCTCATCCAGCAACAACAATGGCCGGTCTTGTACCAAAACCCGCGCCAATGCAGCGCGGCTTTGCTGGCCACCTGATAATGCGGCGGGTTTGCGGTCGGCCATCCCTTTCAGCCCAACCCGCGCGATAGCAATGTGAACAAATTCGGTTTGGCTCGCATCCAATTTCAGGTCAGGCCGAATGCCCAACCCAACATTTTGTGCCACCGTCAGATGCGGGAACATATTGCCGTCCTGAAACAGCATTGCCACGGGCCGAGACCCCGGCTCTGTCTGGGAAATATCTGTGTCGTTCCAGTAGATGTGCCCGTCTTTCAACGGATAAAAACCGGCAATTGCCCCAATTAGGGTCGATTTACCAGCGCCAGATGGTCCGATCACGGCCACCTTTTGCCCGCTATCAACCTGAATATCCGCGCTGAGCCAAAATGTACCGTTTTCTACAACGGCATTTTCAATCCTTAACATGACGCCCTCCCCGATCAAGCAGCCAGAATATACCCAGTGAAAGCCCCAGCAACAACAATGCGGCCCCGGCTGCCGCCTGCATCTGAAACGAACCCATCAGACGAAATATCTGTAGCGGCAACGTCGCGCGTTCCGGATCAGCAAACAGCACAATCACCCCCAAATCCCCCATCGACAACGCCGCCGTCAGCCCCGCAGCAAACCCGATCTGAGACCGCATCCGGGGCAACACCACACGGCGCAGGAACTGCCAGCCTTGCATATTTAGCGCCAATCCCAACCGCCCAAATCGCGCAACCTCTGTGCGCGCGCCCGGAACAAGAATACGCAATGCAAAGGGTAATGCCAGAACGGCGTTGACCAGAGCAGTAACCGGTAAAGCCAACAAAAACGGGTCTAATAAAGGGTTTATCAACAAAAATAACCCAGTTCCGATCACCAATGGTGATGTGGCAAGGCCCAGCAGGCCAACCGTTTCGACCCAAGAAAAGCGCCGCGTCGCTGCGGCCAGCGCCATCGGAATTGCCAGTGCCAGCAACACACAAGTACTGCCCAGCGCGACCAGAACCGAAGTAATGGCAGACGTGTAAACAACGCTTGGCAGAACGAACACGCGAGGCAAACCGGACAGGACAATCGCCGCCAAAGGCATCACCAGAAACAGGCTTGCCACGCCAATGATCGCAGCATCCAAACCCTTTGCAGTCAATGTTTGGGCGTCCCAACGTTGCACCTGGCGGTCCAGCCCGCCACCAAACCCGTCACCACGCGAGGCCTTGAAAGCGATCAACGCCGCTGACCCGGTCAACACGATCTGCACCACCGACAACATCGCCGCCCGCCCCAGATCAAAATCAAATCGAAACGCCTGATAGATCGCCAATTCAATTGTCGTTGCCTTTGGTCCGCCCCCTAGGGTCAAAGCCACGGCAAAGCTTGTCAAACAGATCGCAAACACCACTGCCAGTACGCCCGGAACAAGCCGCATCAGCATCGGTTTTTCCAACAATCGCCACATCGCCACCGGCCCCGCGCCAAGCTGTGCGGCGAGGCGGAACCGTTCGGCGGGAATGTCCTGCCAGCCTTGCAATATCAGCCGTGTCGCCAATGGCAGGTTGAAAAACACATGCGCCAAAACTACCCCATGCAACCCGTATATCTGAACCGGCGGCAGGCCAACCCAGCCCAGTGCAACACTGACCCAACCGGCACGGCCAAACACCTGCAATAGCCCCAAAACCGCAACAATCACCGGCAAAATGAACGGCGCACCCAAAAGTACGATCAGCGCCTGACGCCCGAAAAACTGCCGCCGGGCCAAGGCGCGGGCGACTAGGATTGCCAAGGCAACACTAAACCCTGCTGACAATAGCGCCTGTAGCAAGGTAAAGCGCACAGCCGTCCAGTCATAGTTGCTTAGTCCTCGGCCAACCTTGGCATGCCAGAAAACAGATCCTAAACAGGCCAAAACTAGCGCGATAACACAAATTGCCGCGCCAATTCCAGGTTTGGGGTTTACTGGCTCAGCGCGTCCAGCCATTCGGCCAATGCCTTGTCTCTTATGTCGCCCGCCATGTCAGCCGGAACCAACAACGCCTTTGACGGTTGCGTCATTGTTTCAAAACCTCCCGGCAAGCCACCCGCAGGGATAACAACCGGATACATCCAATTGGTGGTTGGAATGATCGACTGAAACGCATCAGACACCATGAATTCAAGGAACGCATCCGCAAGTTCGGGATGTTCCGTGCTGGCAATTTTACCTGCGACCTCGATCTGCATGTAATGACCTTCGTCAAAGGCTGCTGTTGTTTTGCTGGCATCCTCTTCGGCAATCAAATGGTAGGCAGGCGATGTTGTGTAGGACAAAACCATATCGGCCTCGCCCTCTAGAAACAGGCCATATGCCTCGGACCAGCCTTTGGTCACGGTGACGATGTTGTCAGACAAATCCGCCCAAATCGCCGGGGCTTCATCGCCATAGGCGGTTTTCACCCACAACAGCAAACCCAAACCGGGGGTAGAGGAGCGTGGATCCTGAATGATGATTTTCAGGTCACTAGCGGCCAGTTCTTTGAAATTCTTTGGGGCATCAAGTCCAACATTGTGAACAAACGCGAAATAACCCCAATCGAACGGCACAAAAACCGGGTCTGTCCAGTCGATGGGCAGATCGTAGTCCGCCGTTACACTATGTTCGGCAAACAGCCCGGTTTCGATCGCCGACGCCATCAAGCCAGTGTCTAGTCCAAGGACAACGTCGGCTTTGGTGCGCGCCCCTTCGAGTTTGAGGCGGGCGAGCAACGCCGCGCCGTCGCCTGCGCCAACGAATTTCAGCGTACAGCCGCAGGTTTCCTCAAATGCGGTTTTGACCGCAGGGCCGGGGCCCCAGTCGGAAACAAAGCTGTCGTAGGTGTAAACGGTCAGTTCCGGTGTCTCGGCAATCGCGGCCGTGGCACAGAATACTCCCGCTGCAAGTGTCAGATACTTCATGGTATCCCTTTCAATTGCGACGAAAGGGTAAGGGTGGACATTTGTCCGAAACCTTCCCTCCGCCAGTGTTAACTGGTTCAGGTTCAACGGGTCCGCACAATGTACGTCTCAGCCTAAGGCCCCCCGAGGTATTGTGTTTTTAGGCCGCGGCCTGACCTGACGCAAGGCGAAAGACCTTGAGGCCCCAAGGCCGCGTCGGGTATGACATCGACAAAGGAGCCTTACCATGTCGATCAACAGCTTTGGCCATCTCTTCCGCGTCACCACCTGGGGCGAAAGCCACGGGCCTGCGATTGGGGCAACTGTCGATGGCTGCCCCCCCGGCGTGGCAATCGACGAGGGCATGATCCAACAGTGGTTGGACAAACGTAAACCGGGTCAGAACAAATACACCACGCAACGGCGTGAGGCCGATGAGGTGCGGATACTGTCGGGTGTGTTTGAGGGTGTGACGACGGGAACACCGGTTCAGCTGCTGATTGAGAACACCGATCAGCGGTCAAAGGATTACGGCGACATCAAAGACAAATTTCGCCCCGGCCATGCGGATATCACCTATTTCCAAAAATACGGCATTCGTGATTATCGCGGTGGCGGACGGTCGTCTGCCCGCGAAACCGCATCGCGCGTTGCCGCCGGTGGGTTGGCGCGCGAGGCGATCCGGGCGATGGCCCCGGACCTGTCGATCACCGGCTATATGGTGCAAATGGGGCCGCATAAAATTGATCGCGCGCGGTTTGATTTGGAACAGATTGAACAGAACCCGTTTTGGGTTCCGGATTCTGTGGCCGCAAATGACTGGGCCGAATATCTGGACGGTCTGCGCAAGTCCGGCAGTTCGGTTGGGGCCGTGATTGAACTGGTGGCGCGCGGTGTCCCCGCAGGGTTGGGCGCGCCGGTTTATGGCAAGTTAGACACTGATTTGGCAGCAGCGATGATGTCGATCAACGCGGTGAAGGGCGTTGAGATTGGCGAAGGCATGTCGGCCGCGATGCTAACCGGAGAGCTAAACGCCGATGAAATTCGCATGGGGCCAAATGGGCCGGAATATTCGTCAAATCACGCTGGTGGTATCCTTGGCGGTATCAGCACCGGGCAGGATGTTGTGGTGCGCTTTGCGGTCAAACCGACCTCGTCCATTTTGACCACACGCAGGACCATTACCAAGTCTGGCGAAGACACCGAGATCATTACCAAGGGTCGCCATGACCCTTGTGTCGGCATCCGCGCGGTGCCGGTAGGCGAGGCAATGATGGCCTGTGTCATCCTGGACCATTTGTTGCTGCATCGCGGCCAGGTCGGGGAAAACCGTGGCATCATTGGCTGATTTGCGCGATCAGCTTTGCCGGATTGTCCAAGACCAGATGGATTTGGATTCGGCCCATGATCTGGCCCATCTGGATCGCGTCTGGATGAACGCGCAACAGATTGCTGACGGGTCGGGCGATTTGGACGTTCTATTGGCCGCCTGTCACCTGCATGATCTGGTTAACCTGCCCAAAGACGATGCAAACCGCGCCTTTGCGTCCCGTCAATCGGCGGAAAAGGCCGGGCCGATTCTGGCTTTGCTGGGGTTCAGCCCTGATCAGGTCAAAGCAACCCAACATGCCATTGAGGCCCACAGCTTTTCCGCAGGCATTCCCGCTGAAACCTTTGAGGCAAAGGTTTTGCGCGATGCGGATCGGCTTGATTCCCTAGGGGCCATTGGCATTGCACGGACGTTTTTAGTGGCTGGGGCGCTTGGCTTACCGCTTTATGATCCGGCTGATCCGTTCGCGCAAAATCGCGTACCGGATGACAGCAAATATTCGCTGGATCATTGGCAAATCAAATTGCTGAAACTGCCAGACGGGATGATCACCGACAAAGGCCGCGAACTGGCGCAAAACCGGGTAAAGGTGATGCTGCGATTTCTTGACGATTTGTCTGAGGAAATAGTGGCATGACAACAATCCTTGGCATAACTTTTCCGATCTTCGCAGCGATGGTGATTGGTTATTTCATTGTCTACAAAGGCTGGTTTTTAGCGGCAGATATGCGCGTTATGGGCAAATATGTGATGAACATCGCCATGCCTGCATTGCTGTTCAATGCGGTTGCCTCGCGCGATGTGGGGGATGTGTTTCATTCACATTACATGCTGGTGTATTTGCTGGGCGGACTGGCGATCATCGCGATATCCTGGCTTTGGTTTAGTTGGATCGGCATCGACAACGCGCGGCGTGCGATTGCGGTGATGGGGTCGACCTGTGCCAATTCGGGATTTGTCGGTTATCCGGTGATGTTGCTGACGTTTCCTGACATTGCCGGGCTTATTTTGGCGCTGAACATGCTGGTTGAGAACATCATTCTGATCCCGATCTGCCTGATCCTGATGGATATGACCAAAGAGGGTGAAACCCTGTCGATACGGCGCACCATAGTAAAGACATTTTGGGGTGTGATCAGACGGCCAATGGTGATTGGCTTGTTGCTCGGGCTAGCGGCGTCGTTGCTCAGCCTCCCGGTGCCAGACGCGATGTCGCGATTGTTTACCATGCTGGCGGCATCAGCGGCGGCCTTGTCACTGGTGGTGGTTGGTGGATCGTTGGTTGGGCTGAAACTGATCGGAAACCGGGCGCGCGCCTTGCAGGTGGCGTTTGGAAAGCTGTTTGTGCACCCGGCAATGATGATTTTGGCGGCGATCAGTGTGCCGCTGTTGGGGTTTGAGATGTTGTCACCGGATATGTATGCGGCGGCCATTCTGTCTGCGGCGATGCCGATGTTCGGAATTTACACGGTACTGGCGCAAGAATTGGGCCTTGAAGGCCCGGCGTCGATTGCCATGCTGGCCGCAACATCGCTGTCATTTGTGACACTAACCGGGTTTTTGTTCTGGTTAACGTGAACAGCTAAAGCGCCGCTAGCAACGCTTCATGTCGCGCTGTAAAGGCAGCACGCACTTCGGTTGGCGGGCGCAAATCTATGTCTAATCCGTCGATTATCGCCAAATCAGGACGCCCAAAAAACTTGTTCGCCTCGACTTCGGTGAACCCGGCGATCCGCGTTGCCTCCATCCAGGCGCTGAGTTTATCCGCCTTTTTGATCTGACGCTTGATCTTGACTGGCACCTGCGCGGGCAGACCAAACCGGATGTGGATCGCGGCAACCAGACGGTCATCCAGCGCCTCATATCCCGGGCCCACCGCCGCCTTGACCGGGGAAATCATATCGCCAATCACATATTCCGGCGCATCATGTAACAACGCGACCAAACGCCATTTAGCAGGCGCATTTGGCACAATCCGGCCAAACAGTTCCTCGACCAACAGCGAATGTTCAGCCACGGAATAGGCGAAATCCCCAACCGTCTGGCCATTCCAACGCGCCACAAAGGCCAAACCGTGGGCAATATCCTCAATCTCAATATCCACCGGAGTCGGGTCCAACAGGTCAAGCCGCCGTCCCGACAGCATCTTTTGCCACGCTCTTGGTTGTGTTGCCATTAGGTTACTGCCCCTGATTTTGCCGCAATTGCGGCGCAGTGTGTAAGGTGTCTAATCACATGCAGCCAACACTATATTGAACACCCGTGTTTTGCATACGGGACCTGTGATTACGATATAATTATCGAGGGGGGATCGTGTTATCCCACCCGACGCGCGCCCCTCTTTGACTTTGAAACCACTTAGCATAGAGGAGCATGTTATGTTCAAACGACTATTAGGACTATCCCTGCTATTCGGAATGGCGGCGACCGCACCACCTGCAATAGCGTCACCAAATTGCGGGTTGCGCGATACCGTGATCCTTCAACTTAGCACCAAATATTCCGAACAACTTACTGTTGGGGGCCTGCAAAAAGTTCAGGGCATTCAGGCCTTGATGGAAATCTGGTCCTCGCCAGAAACTGGCTCATATACCGTATTATTAACCAACCCAAACGGGGTGAGCTGTATTGTTGCCGCCGGTACCGATTTTTTTGAAGCCGTGCCAAAATCCATATCCAAAGACCAGGCGAGCTAAGGCATTTTGTGTCCAATCAGAGACACAGATTAAATGCAAAACGCCCACGACACCAAGAGGGCGTGAGCCTTTTTAGTTTTCCATGCCTCGGGTAAAACGCAAAAGGCCGTTGCACATTGTCACCCAATTCAAGGGATGCTAGGGCCACCATAACCTTATGCCCCCCGTTTTGGAGTTGAGAAATGAGTGCAGATTATATCGTCAAAGACATCTCTTTGGCAGAATTCGGCCGCAAGGAACTGATCATTGCGGAAACGGAAATGCCTGGCCTGATGGCCCTGCGCAAAGAATACGGCGACAGCAAACCGTTGAAAGGCGCGCGGATCGCCGGCAGCCTGCACATGACCATCCAAACGGCCTGCCTGATTGAAACACTTGTGGCACTGGGTGCCGAAGTGCGCTGGGCCTCGTGCAACATCTTTTCCACACAAGATCACGCAGCCGCCGCGATTGCCGCCGAAAATATTCCGGTGTTTGCGATCAAAGGCCAGTCGCTTGTTGAACATTGGGACTATCAGGACCGCATTTTCATGTTCAAAGAAGGCGGCGCCAACCTGATCCTGGACGATGGCGGCGACGCGACGCTGTATGTTCTGCTCGGGGCCCGTGCCGAAGCCGGCGAAACCAATCTGTTAGAGGTCCCCACCTCCGAAGAAGAAGAAGCGATTTTTGCGCAGATCAAAAAACGTATGGCGGCGTCGCCCGGTTGGTTCACCAAACAGCGCGATATGCTTGTGGGCGTATCTGAGGAAACCACAACTGGCGTACACCGTCTGTATGAACTGTTTGAAAACGGTCAACTGCCCTTCCCGGCGATCAATGTGAACGACAGCGTCACCAAATCGAAGTTCGACAATAAATACGGTTGTAAGGAATCGCTGGTCGACGGTATTCGCCGCGCCACGGACACCATGATGGCCGGCAAAGTCGCCGTTGTTTGTGGCTATGGCGATGTTGGCAAAGGTTCAGCTGCGTCCCTGAGCGGCGCCGGTGCGCGGGTGAAAGTCACCGAAGTAGACCCTATTTGCGCGCTTCAGGCGGCCATGGACGGGTTTGAAGTGGTCCTGTTGGAAGACGTTGTTGCAGATGCTGACATCTTTATCACGACGACGGGCAACAAAGACGTCATCCGCATTGAGCATATGCGCGAGATGAAAGACATGGCGATTGTCGGCAATATCGGCCATTTCGACAATGAAATTCAGGTGGCGAACCTAAAGAATCACAAATGGACCAACATCAAAGAACAGGTCGACATGATCGAGATGCCGTCCGGCAATCGTCTGATCCTGCTGTCTGAGGGTCGCTTGCTGAACCTTGGCAACGCCACGGGCCATCCGTCGTTTGTGATGTCCGCGTCGTTTACCAACCAGACGCTGGCGCAGATCGAACTGTGGACCAAGACCGATGACTATGAAAACAAAGTCTACATCCTGCCCAAGCATCTTGACGAAAAAGTTGCGCGCCTGCATCTGGCGAAAATTGGCGTGAAACTGTCGACACTGAGCAGCGAGCAAGCATCCTATATCGGCGTCAAACCCGAAGGACCGTTCAAGCCTGAACATTACCGGTACTAAACCCTTGGCTCTGCGGAAATCCACCACCGCAGAGCCGATGCTCAACTATTGGCTGTATCGAACCGAGCATTTTGTCATGATCATCATGTAGCAATCGGTGGCGTGAATAAATTACAGAGCCCTTGTCCTTCCTGCAACACTGACAGCGGCGATTGGCGGACTGGCCAATCACCAATGGTCAGTTGGCGACACTTCAGGTGGCGCGAAAATCAGCGCCAGCTTTATCCAGACCTTTGTTTCATACACCACACCAGAGGCCTGGACGTTCCCGGCAAATACCGAGTCTACAGATGACTGGGAACGCGATGCAGGGTCGATTCCGGTCAGTTTCAACATTTCCAAATTGGTCAGTACTGGTGGCAATCCGGTCGGTGTTGGTGGCGGTGCACGGTATTGGGCCGAATCCCCGGCGGGTGGCCCAGTTGGCTGGCCCCGATGACTGGAGTGGGCGACTGGCAATTACGTTTCTGGTTCCCTAAATAGGGCTTGTTTGGGCATAGATGGGCGCTACACTCATCGCACCGGCTGATTAGGTCGGAGTGTTAGCTGCCGATTTCGGCAGGCGTTACAGGAGGTACCGATTTGGGCAAGAGAGATGACTTGATCGCGCAATATGCGGATGATCTAAAAAACAAATGTGGCATGACAGCAGATATGAACCTGCTAACCAAGGTCACCATTGGCTGTGGACCGGCAATTTATAATGCCGATGCGTCAACTGTTGCTGCCACGCAGGACAGCGAACTTGAGACCGTCAAAGACAACTTTCTTATCAAGAAACTTGGGCTTGCTGACGGACCCGAGCTGATGGAAGCGATCAACAAAGTGATCGAGATATACGGGAAATCCGAGCGCAACAAATACCGCGCGGTGGTTTATTATATGCTGACCAAGCATTTCGGAAAAGAGTCTGTTTACGGCTAATACCGGCAAATTCAGAACTGGAAAGGCCCGCCAGACTCTGGTGGGCTTTTTCTTTAGATGGAATTTGAACTACTTGAAGCTAGGAACTATGCCCGACATTTGCTAGGTATGTCTTGTCGGCTAGGATGGCCAGGACCTTAAATTCGAGACGCGTGTGGTGGAGAAATACACGTGGGTGAGAGGGAGGGTTCTGACGTTATCCACGTCAGAACCCTCCCGGAATTTACCTACGAAACACCCAACCGGATCTTGTTTCAGAATAACACCAGCACCAACCCCATCACTGCGCAGGCCACCGTGGCATAGCCGCCGTCGATCAACGTCAGTTTGAAAGGTTTGCCGCCATACAGGTTGTTGATTCCGATCCACGGCGAGATAAAAAACAACCCGATGCCAATGCCAGACACGACGCCATTTACCAGGCTATCAACGCCAGATGCGACAAACACATGGCGCATCATGTCGGCAACAATAACAATCAACACAAAACTTAAACCGAAAATTTGCGGCTTTTGCATACTCACCGGTTTGCCAGCCGGGTCACACGACACGCCTGATGCCTTGATCCACTGTTCAGACAAGACATTGTACCAAACCGCACCAAGTGCGAACCCAACAAACGCCACAGCAATAACATTCAGAATTTCCATGACACTCTCAAAAACGCGCAAATTAGGGTCACATTGCCCGATTAATCCGCTCTTGTCCGCCCCATCGTGCAAACCATGGTCCATTCGGACTCAGTGACCGGCTGAACCGACAGGCGTGAATTTTTGACAAGTATCATTTCGGCCAACGCCTCGGTGGCCTTGATCTGGTCAAGCGACACCGGCATTTCAAAGCTGCGCACCGCTTTGATATCAACGCACTCCCATCGGTCATCATCGGTTGTGCTGTCGGGATGCGCTTCGGCGCAGATCTCAATAATCCCAACCACCGATTTTTCCTTTTGCGACAGATAGAAAAACCCCCGATCGCCGACCTTCATGGTGCGCATGAAATTGCGGGCCTGATAGTTGCGCACGCCATCCCATTCTTCGCCAACTTCGCCTTTGGCAACCTGATCGTCCCAACTCCAGTTTGAGGTTTCGGATTTGAAAAGCCAATATGCCATGTCACTCTTTCCTTAAGGGGCGCGCCAACAATTGTGCCATTGCTTCGGCCAATGTCCATTTCTGATCAAGCAGCGCCACAACGCAATCGGTGATTGGCATATCCAACCCCATCTGCTGTGCATTTGCAGCCACAGCGCGGGCAGTTGCGGCGCCCTCGACCGTGATAGAGGCATCAAAACGATCACCACGCCCAAGGCTTAGACCCAGCCGATAGTTGCGCGATTGATCCGATGTACAGGTCAACGCCAGATCGCCAAAGCCCGACAATCCCGCCAAGGTTTCCGCCTGCGCGCCCAGCGCCAATGACATCTGCTGCATTTCGGCATAGCCACGCGTCATCAGCGCGGCGCGCGCGCTGTCGCCCAACCCGGCACCAATCACCGCGCCACAGGCAACGGCGATGATGTTTTTCAACGCCCCGCCCAATTCGGCACCAATGGTGTCAGTTGTGCGGTAAAGCCGTAAATTCGCGTTGGTTAGGGTCTGTTGCAGTGTTTTTCCCAGATTGGCATCGGCGCAGGCCAGCGTTAATGCCGTGGGTAATCCACGTGCGATATCGTGGGCAAAACTGGGGCCGGTCAGCAAGGCAGGATTAGTGCTCGGCAAGCAATCGGCCATGACGGCCACCGGTCCCAGCCCGGTTTTTAGCTCGACCCCTTTGCAACAGGCCACAAGCGTTCGGTTGGCCAGATCGTCAGTGTAAATCGTCAGAAGTGCGCGCAATTGCTGCATGGGAACGGCCAGTAACAGAGTTTCATCCCGGGGCATTTCTGAGGTGATCGTAATTGTCTGAGGCAAGGGAACACCGGGCAAACGGGCGGCGTTGACGCGGCTGCTCAACATTTCCTGCACATGGGTTTCTGATCGCGCCCAGAGTGTGACAGGTCCCTTGCCGGACAAGGACACCGCCAACGCCGTGCCAAATGCACCGGATCCAATCACTGCAATACTCATGCCTTTGGTCCCTTTTTGCCGCTCCCCAACATGGATGGGCTGGTCAGGTCCAATGGCCAGCGCGGTCGGGCCATCAAATCCATGCCATCGCGGGCTCCTGCCTCGTACCGCTCTAACCCTGCATAGGCGATCATCGCGGCGTTGTCTGTGCACAAAGCCAGCGGTGGGGCGGTGAATTGAACGCCCATTTCCGCCGAAACCGACTCTAATCCGGCCCGAATGGCCCGATTTGCCGCCACGCCTCCGGCAACGGCCAGTGTTGGAACTGCTGGGTTTTCCGCCAGATAAAGTGTCAAAGCACGGCGGGTTTTTTCGGCCAGAACATCAACAACGGCCTGCTGAAAACCGGCGCAAAGGTCGATTCTATCCTGACGTTTCAATCCATCATTCTCGGCAACCACCTGATCGCGCAGCCGTAACAGCGCGGTTTTCAGCCCGGAAAACGACAGGTCACATCCGGGCCGATCCAGCATAGGGCGCGGAAAACGGAACCGTTTGGGATTGCCATCAACCGCTTCGGCCTCAACAGAAGGCCCGCCGGGTTGCGGCAACCCCAACAGCCGCGCGGTTTTGTCGAACGCTTCGCCGGGGGCGTCGTCGATGGTACCGCCCAGGCGGGTGAAATCTTCGGGGCCGCGGGCGATCAGAAATTGGCAATGGCCACCCGACACCAACAACATCAGATAGGGATAGGCAATGCCATCGGTCAGGCGCGGCGTCAGCGCGTGACCCGCCAGATGGTTCACGCCGATCAACGGCAGATCGGTCGCGGCACAGATACCTTTGGCGCACATCACCCCGGACAACACGCCGCCAATCAGCCCCGGCCCGGTAGTGACCGCAATCGCGTCCAGATCAGCCAAACCAACCCCGGCTTGCTTCAGTGCATCCCGCACACAGATATCGAGCTTTTCGGCATGCGCCCGCGCCGCCAATTCGGGCACGACGCCACCAAAGGCGCTATGTAATTCGGCCTGACCAAACACCACAGACGACAGAATTTGCGCCGCCTGACCTTGCGTTTGGCGCACAACGGCGGCGGCAGTGTCATCGCAACTGCTCTCAAGTCCCAGGATTGTGGTTGTTGCTGTCATGGCCTGACCGTTGCTTTGCATTAGAGCGGGGGGTATCACCTAGGCTGGTGGCAAACAATCCCGAGGCTTTGGACAATGACGCAGCCCATGACCTTGCTCATGACCCGCCCATATGCGGCCTCGGTCCGGTTTGTCGGGCTATTACCTGGCGCGGTTCGGGCGCAGGTGGACGTGTGTTACGCCCCTTTGATCCGCATCACAGCGTTGGTTGACCAGATTGCACTAGCAGATGTCGGGGCGTTAATTTTCACCTCGACCAACGCGGTTGAGCTGGCCAGCGCCCGTATTCCGAGTCAAACCTTGCCTGTGTATTGCGTCGGAGCGACAACAACGCAGGCCGCGAAAAACGCAGGCTGGACAGCGCAGTTTGCGGGGGCAACGGCGGACGCATTAATCGAAACGCTCACCACATTGCAGCCAAGCGGGCCCATGCTGCACCTGTGCGGCATACACACACGTGGGGCCATTCCGGAACGGCTAACATCTGCTGGAATACAAACCACATCGCTTGCCATTTATGAGCAGATCGCTGAACCGCTGAGCCAACAGGGCATTGCTGTGCTAAGGGGCTCTCACCCAGTCATCGCACCACTTTTTTCACCTCGGACTGCGCGACATTTTGCCAACCAAACTACAATACAGGCACCGATATGGCTGGCGGCGCTTAGCAAAGAGGTGGCTAAGCCTTTAAAACCATTGGTTTACCAGAAGATATTGATTTGCGATCAACCAGATTCCGCAGCCATGTGCCGGGCCATTGAAAATCTCGTGAACACCGCTGCTCGGGTTGAGACGGACCCAAGTGCGAAGTAGTGTCATACAACACAACAGCGTTTCGCTTTAGAATCATGGGAACAGACCAAAATGGCTGACACGAAAAAACCTGATCCCAAGATTGAGCCAGTAGACGAAGAATATGCCGACGCAACGCCGCGGGTTGAACCAAAAACAGATGGTGACGAGACCGCGCCAGAAGATGAGGCTGTTTCGAAAGACGACACCGTTTCAGAAACTGTGATTGAAGAGCCTGAACCCGAAACTGAGAACAAGACTGAGGACGAGGCAGAGCCTGCACAGGTTGCCCCGACATCTATTCCGACCCCAGAATTGATCACTGAGCGCATTGTCGAAAAGCGTAGCGTGTTTGTGCCTGCCGTGCTTGGCGGGATCGTTGCCGCCGGTCTGGGATTTGCTGCGGCAAAGTCCGATTTACTCAAAAGCTATTTCCCTAATTCTCAGGCGGATCAGACGATAACCGAGCTCACGCAGGCTTTGGCAGATCAGTCCAAACAGGTCGCCGCGCTGAAAGATCAGGTATCAGGTTTGCAAATACCCGACCTGTCAGCTGTCCAAGCCAAGATGACGGCCCTTTCTGCGCAAATCTCGCCGATATCGACGTCGGTGGCGGGGTTAGAGACGCAGTTGACTACATTGAACACGTCGTTAACCAAACTATCAGACCGGGTCACCGCCGTTGAAAAGCGGCCGATTTCCGAAGGCGTTTCGAAATCTGCGATCGACGCCTACGAGAATGAGTTAAAGCGATTGCAGGCCTCGATGGTCACACAGCGCACCGAAGTTGAGTCGATGATTGCGGCCGCCAAAGCGGTTGAGACTGACGCAAAACAGACCCGCGCAGATGCCGCCAAGGTTTTGCAGCTTGCAGGCAACAAGGCATTGCTGGCCGATCTTCGCACCAATCTTGAATCGGGATCGCCCTATTCAACAGTATTAGGCGAGCTTAAAATCAACGGTGTGACAATACCGGATGGTCTTGCCGCTTCGGCCAGCACTGGCGTGACCACGTTGGCCGCTTTGCAAAGCAAATTTCCCGATGTGGCCCGGGCTGCACTGGCTGGGGCGCGGGATGCTAAAACAAACCCTGATACAGGGATAGCCGCATTTTTTCGCCATCAACTTGGGGCGCGTTCAGTGTCTCCAAAGGACGGAAACGATGCCGATGCGGTGCTGTCGCGGGCCGAGGCCGCGTTGACAGATGGCCAGGTTTCCAGCGCGCTGGAAGAGCTGTCAAAGTTGCCCGAAAACGTTCAGGCGACCATGACAAACTGGATCGAACCTGCAAAAACTCGACTGGCGGCCATTTCGGCATCCGACGCGCTTGGGCGTGAATTGAACACAAAGTAAAGGGTCTGCCATGTTGTGGTCATTGATCAAAATTCTGATTTTCGTGGCGATCATCGCGCTTTTGACGATGGCATCTGGGATGTTGCTGGAAACCAGTGGCGGTATTCAGATTACCGTGGCCGGTACCGAATATACGCTGGGACCGTTCCAGTCGGTGGTTGCCGGGTTGACGCTAATTGTATGTCTTTGGCTGTTTCTCAAACTGGTGTCATTGCTGATCGCAACGCTGAAATTCCTCAACGGTGATGAGACCGCATTGTCGCGATATTTCGACCGCAATCGCGAACGCAAAGGCTATCAGGCGCTCTCGAACGGGTTGATGGCGCTGGCCTCGGGCGAAGGTCGGATTGCCATGGCCCAGGCGGCCAAGGCCGAGAAATATTTGCATAAACCAGCGCTGACCAACCTGCTGACGGCACAGGCTGCGGAATTGTCGGGCGACACTAAAAAGGCGACCGAGACCTATAAAAGGCTGATTGCCAATGATGCGACACGGTTTGTTGGCGTGCGCGGAATTATGAAACAACGTCTTGCCGAAGGTGACACAGACACCGCCCGCAAACTGGCGGAAAAGGCGTTTGCCTTGAAACCCCGGCATGAGGAAACCCAGGACATTTTGCTGAAACTTCAGGCACAGGCGCGCGATTGGTCCGGGGCGCGCACGACGTTGAACGCGAAACTGAAATCAGGGTCCTTGCCGCGCGATGTCTATTCCCGGCGCGAAGCTGTGTTGGCCCTGTCCCAAGCACGCGAGATTATCGCTGATGATTCAAGCATCGAAGTGCAGGAAAAGGCGATTGAGGCCAACCGGTTGTCGCCTGATCTGGTGCCCGCGGCGGCCATGGCCGCACGATCCTACATCGCCAAAGGCAAACCGCGCAATGCCATACGCATCCTGAAAAAGGCCTGGGATACACGTCCGCACCCGGATTTGGCCGCCGCGTTTGCCGCCATTGTGCCCGACGAGACCCCAGCCGCGCGTGTCACCCGGTTTGCCACGCTGACCAATATCCACCCCGACGATCCCGAAACACGGCTGGTTCGGGCCGAGCTGAACATTGTTGCCGATGATTTCCCCGAAGCGCGCCGTGCCTTGGGCGATCTGGTTGACACCAACCCGGATTCCCGCGCTTTGACCCTGATGGCCGCCATCGAACGTGGCGAAGGCGCCTCGGACGCAGTTGTGCAGGGATGGCTGGCCAAAACGCTGACCGCCCCACGCGGCCCGCAATGGGTGTGCGACAATTGCCACCACATCCACGCCGAATGGACGCCGGTTTGCGAAAACTGCGAGAGTTTTGACACGCTAAGTTGGAGCACCCCACAAGCGGCCGAAATCGCCAGTGCGACGGGTGTGCAATTGTTGCCGCTCATCCTTGGCACTTTGCCCAGCAACCAAGTGGTGAGCGAGCCTGACATTCCCGAAGCCGAGTTGATGGACGAAGACGACACCCCGTCCAAAAACTGATCTGATACAATCAACTGTGGCCCCACACCAGCAGGGCCACAGTCGGCATCAGCCCAGAACCAGACCTGTCAGAGTGGTAAAACCGCGCGCGCGTCAACCAAATGACAGGCGACTTTGTGCCCCGGTGCGACCTCAACAAGGTCCGGTTGGCTCGCCTCACAGCGGGCCTGTGCAACCGGACAACGATTGGCAAACCGGCAGCCTATTGGCAACGATAACGGGTCCGGCGGATCGCCCGGAATCAAAATACGCTTGGTTGCGTCGCGGCGCTTTTTGTCGACGGATGGAACGGCAGACAACAATGCGGCAGTGTAAGGGTGCAACGGTCTGTTGAACAGGCTAAGCCGGTCAGCATGTTCGACAATTTTGCCCATATACATAACCGCGATACTGTCGCACATATGCTGAACAACGCCCAGATCATGGCTAATAAACAGGTATGTCAGGCCTTTTTCCGACTGAAGCTTGCGCAAAAGGTTAAGGATTTGCGCCTGCACGGCCACATCCAGTGCCGACACCGGTTCATCGCAGATAATCAGGTCTGGCTGTGTCGCCAGTGCTCGCGCAATACCGATCCGTTGCCTCTGACCGCCGGAAAACTGATGCGGGAACAGGCGTTGTTGTTCGGGATGCAACCCAACCGCCTCAAACAGCTTATCAACGATGCCTTGGCGATCAGCCTCGGGCACCGCATCCAGATTGTCCAGCGGTTCACGAACGATCTTTTCGGCGCGCACCCTTGGGTTCAGGCTCGAATATGGGTCTTGAAAAATGAACTGCATCCGGGTGCGGGCCTGACGCAGGGTCTCGTCCTTCAGCTCTAGAAAATCGATTCCGTTGAGCACCACCTTGCCCTTATGGGCATTTACCAATCGCGCCACGGCCATGGCAGCGGTGGTTTTACCCGACCCGCTTTCACCAACAATGGCCAGCGTTTCACCGCGCTTGATGTCGAACGAAACATCGTCGACCGCATAAAGGTATGATTTCTGGCCCCAGGACGCGCCGCGTTTGATCGCAAAGCGAACCGTCAGGTTGCGCACTTCTAGCAGCACGTCATTTTTATGTGTTTCGGTCATTATACCGCCTCTGCGTGCCAACAGGCCGATCGTTGACCGTCTGCGAATTCCATTTCAGGGGGGCGTTTGTCCAGACATTGCTGGGTTACCTGCCCACACCGCGAGGCGAACAGGCACCGATCCTGACCAAAATCACGCAAGGGCGGCACAATGCCGGGCACTTCGGTCAGATCGTGACGTTCGTCGGTCAGGTTGGCAATGATATGCGGCACGCAGGAAATCAGCCCCTTGGTATAGGGGTGCCTGGGGTGCTCAATCGTCTGCTCGACCGGGCCCTGTTCGGCGTTGCGCCCGGCATACATCACGATCATCCGCTCGGCCATTTCGGCGACCGCGCCCATGTCATGGGTGATCAAAATAACGGCTGTGCCGGTCTGTTGGCGCAAATCCCGCAAAAGATCGAAAATCTGCGCCTGCACGGTAACATCAAGCGCCGTTGTCGGTTCATCCGCGATCAGAATTTTCGGCTCGCAGGCCAATGCCATGGCGATCATCACGCGCTGTCTCTGGCCGCCCGACATCTGAAACGGATAGTCCGCAACCCGCCTTTTGGCGTTCGGAATGCGCACCGCATCCAGCAGTTCGACGGCGCTGTTCCATGCGGTTTTTCGGCTTAGACCCTGATGAGCGCGCAAAACTTCGGCGATCTGCTCGCCAACGGTAAACACCGGGTTAAGCGACGTCATCGGTTCCTGAAAAATCATCGAGATTTCGTTGCCGCGAATTTCACGTAGGCGCGTTTCCGTGGCAGTTGTCAGATCTTCGCCGTTGAACGTGATGCTGCCGCTGGCGACCCGTCCGATTTTTTCTGGCAACAGTCCCATGATCGCAAGCGCCGTCATGGATTTACCACAGCCGCTTTCGCCGACAAAACTGATACTTTCGCCAGCCGCTATTTCAAACGACAAATCGTCAATCACCGGCGCGATCCCATCGCGGGTTGTTAGTTCTATCCGCAGATTTTGAACTTTTAAGAGTGGCTCCATCAGCGCTGCCTCAGCTTGGGGTTCAACGCATCGTTCAGGCCGTCACCGACCAGTGAAATTGCCAGAACAGTCACAAAAATCGCCACACCCGGAATGGTCACGGTATAGCTGTCGTCCAAAATATATTGCCGGTTTGAGCCGATAATCTGACCCCAGCTGACCACATTGGGATCGGTCAGGCCCAGAAAACTAAGACCGGCCTCAAACAGGATGGCCGAGCCGACCATCAGCGCCGCCTGCACGATGATAGGAGGCAGCGCATTGGGCAGAATGACCCGGAACATCAGCTTGGTGTTGCTGCTGCCCGACGCCCGCGATGCGGTGACGTATTCCAGCTCGCGGATGCGCAGAAATTCCGACCGGGTGATCCGCGCAACGGCGGTCCAGCTGACGATGCCGATGGCAAAGGTGATCATCGGCAGCGACGCGCCAAACAGGGCGACGATCACCATTGAAAACAACAGCGTCGGCAGAACCTGAAAGAACTCAGTGATGCGCATTAGCACTTCTTCGACCCAACCGCGATAGAATCCGGCCAGCGCGCCGACGGTGACGCCAATAAACACCGACATAAAGGCCGCGGCCAAGCCGATGACAATGGACACCCGCGCGCCGGCCAGGATCATCGCGACCAAATCGCGGCCCAGGTAATCAGTGCCAAAAAGAAAGCCCTCTTCGCCCGGTGGTGAAAACGGCGCCCAGACCATTTCATACGGGTCTGTTGGGTAAAGCATCGGGCCAAATATCGCGCCCAGAACAATCACAATCAACACAATAAGCGCCGCCACAGCCGCGTGGTTTTTGACAAACATTCCAGTTGCTTCGGCCATTGGCGATTGGGCTTTTTGGATGGTCTCTTTGGGCAGGATCGGAGTATTGCTCATCCTTTGCTTCCTACTCTTGGATCCACCAGTCGCAGGGCCAGATCCGTTAGCAGATTACCGACAATAACGACGACCGCCGAGAAGAACAAAATACCCAAAATGGTTGGTGTGTCGCGGGCGATAATGGATTGAAACGCCAATGTTCCAAGGCCGGGCCAGCTAAATACCGCCTCGACCAGAACCGCGCCTGAAATCACCGCCGAAAACTGTAGCCCAGCCAGTGTAATCACCGGCGACAACGAATTTTTCAGCGCGTGTTTATAGACCACCTGCCGTTCGGTCAGGCCTTTAGCTTTGGCGGTGCGGACATAATCAGAACCCAGAACCTCAAGCATGGTGGCGCGCGACAAGCGTGAATACAGCGCCAGAAAAATCGAACTCAGGGTGATGACCGGCAGCACCATATGGCGGGCGATATCGAGAAAATGCACCCAAAACCCGCCCTCGATTGTGACGTCGCGCATGCCCGCCACCGGGAACCAATGCAGGTTCAGCGAAAAGCCAATGAGCAGCAGGATACCGGTCCAAAACACCGGCGCAGAATAGCCGAACAGGGCCAGAAAGGTGACGAAATGGCTTGAGATACCGTTGGGGTGTCGGGCAGAATAAACACCCAGAATGACGCCAACAAACAACGCCAACACTTGCGCGGTGATGACCAGCAACAACGTCGCGGGCAATTTTTGCAGTATCAGGCTGGTGACGCTTTGATTGTAAAAGAACGAATACCCCAGATCGAAATGCGCAACGCGCCCGATATAGCTGCCTAATTGTACCAGAAACGGTTGATCCAGCCCATAATTGGCGCGGATTTCGGCGAGCAGCTCGGCGTCTGCCCCACCCATCGACTGCGAGATGGTGTCGGCCACGTCGCCGGGGGCCATGTGCATCAGTGAAAAATTGAGGATAAGCACGGCAATCAACAAAAGGATCGCATAGATCATGCGCATCAAAATCGGCTGGAGGAAAGACAAATTGCTGTTTCCTGTAGCAAAAGGGGAAGTCTGCGGCAGGATCTGATCCCGCCGCAGAAATTTAGCTTATTTCCTCAGATAGGTCATGTCGATTGGCGAGGACGTGCCCCAGATGCCAAGCGGCGGATTGCCCACTTTGTCAGAATAGATCGTGTGATACGGCAACGCGTTGGTCCAATAAACCGGCACCTCTTCGGTGATGATTTTCTGGAACTCTGAATATAACACTTTGCGTTTCTCAGGGTCGGCCTCTTGCGCGGCCATTTCCAAAATTTCGTCAACACGCGCGTTTGCGTAGCCTTGGGTATTTGACCACACACCTTTGCCGATATTGGACGACACATAGGTCCGGTGCACGCCGATCACTGGGTCACCCCAGTTGAACACAGTGTCCCAGCTGAGATCAAAATCCATTGACCCCATGCGTTTAGCCCAAGTCGGGAAATCCGCAGAGGCGCGCACAGTCACGGCAATGCCAACCTTTTTCAGCGCCGCTTTGACATATTCGACCTGCGGTTTTACGCCGGGCCAGCCAAAATCGATGGTTAGACCAAACCGCGTGCCATCGCCATCTCTGGGATACCCAGCTTCGTCCAGCAGTGCGTTGGCTTTGTCCAGATCAAGCGCATAGTTTTCGACATCATCCTCGTAAAACGGGCTATCAGGATGAATGCCGGTTTTGGCCTCGATCGCAGTGCCCTGCATCAACGCCTTAAGTATAAAGTCCTTGTCGATGGCATAGGCAATCGCCTGCCGCACTTTGACGTTGCCGGTTGGGCCGTCGCTGCCTGCATTCATCGCCAGCCAGTCCAATGGACCGATTGCGCCGTACCCTTCGGAAGTGACGGTCAGGTTATCGACCTTTTTCAACCGGTTGATGATCCGCGGCAGCGATTCAAATCCGGCCATATGCAATTCGCCATTTTCAAGCGCGATCGCCCGCGCCGCCGGATCGGTGATGATCCGCATAACGATTTTGTCGAGATAGGGACGCCCTTCGATGAAGAAATCATCATAGCGTTCCAGGATGATGTGCTCACCGTTAACAAATTCAACCAATTTGAAGGGGCCAGAGCCAACCACATCGGCATTGTTACGCGGGTGGGATTTCGGGTCTTGCCCGTCGCCGTAAATATGTTCCGGAATGATTGCCATCAACTGACCGGACATCGCCAACATCAGCGCCGGATGCGGGCGGCTGAGGTTCAGAACGGCGGTGTGCTCATCAGGCGTATCAACCGATGTGACCGGGGCGAACATGGATTTGAACGGGTGGTTTTCCTGAATAACCTTAACCGAAAACGCAATATCGCTTGAGGTTATCGGATGGCCGTCATGGAATGTTGCGTTTTTGACCAGGTTCAAAGTGACCTTTAGCCCGTCCTCAGAGACATCCCAGCTTTCGGCCAGATAAGGTTGCGGGGTCCAGTCGTCGTCGTACCGCAGAGGGGCTGCAAACAACTGGGCACCGGGAAAGCCGGTTACGATTCCCGATTGCACTGCCGGATTGAGGTTTCTGGGGTTAGAGCCAAGCACTGTCACCAGCGTGCCGCCACGCGTCGGTTCTTCGGCGCTAAGTGTGCCTGCGACCAGCACAGATGCCAGTGCGGTCGCGGTCGCCAAACCCTTCATCAGGTGTTTCAAAACAGTTTCCTTCCGTTGGTGTTGTCACAATGTGATTACAAAAGCCTAGTCTAGCCCAATTCTTAAAGAAAATGGATTTAATACGACTCAAAGAAACATTTACTGGGGGAATGAACCAATCTTAGCGTACAACCATATTTTCAAACACGCCCGAGTCCCGTAACGCTATGCAATGGTTAACTAAAGCTTTGACAATACGCGGCCGGTAGACAGTTGAAAGCGTATCCAACCCAAAGGATTGCACCTGCAACGTGTCCGAAATTGGCAGTGCGACGTAGCCGCTTTTGCCTGCGACGTAATCCGCGGGCCGGATGTTTAGGATGGAATATCCAAATCCTCCGCTCACAAGAGCCCGGGCAATTTCGGACGATCGGGTTGAATGGGCGATCTTTGGTTCCAGGCCTCGTTGCCGGAAAAGGCTGGTAAAATAGGTTCTAGTCATTGGCAAATCCAACATCACCATTGGTAGTTCGCTAAGCTGCTCAAGACTGACCGACCCTTGACCGGCCAGAGGATTATCAACCGAGATCAACGCAAACGGTGGGGCGACGAAAAGCGGCAGAAAATCTGCTTTGCTGCTGGCTGGTTGTTCGTACGTAAAGGTCAGATCGGCGGTGCCATTTTCCAGAAACTCTTTGATGGTCTGCATATTTCCTTCGAGCAGCTTGATCGAAATCCCGGGGTATTTTTCGGTAAAGGTTTTCAGGACGGGTGGTAAAAATGCGGGCGCAGCGGTCGCGTAACAGCCAATTCTAAGAGCCCCGGTTGTGTCGCTGCCAATGGATTTTACTTCGCCCTCAAAATGCCTGGCCTGGTCGATGAAACTACGGATCAAAGTCAACGCTTCCAGGCCGGATGCTGTGGCCTGGATACCCTTGGCCGGGGTGCGCACAAACAGGCTGTAGCCCAGTTCGGTTTCAAGAGAATCAATGGCCGCGGTGATTGACGATTGCGATATGCATTGTTCCTTTGACGCCCGTGATATCGACCCAAGCCGACCAGCCGCCTCGACATAGCGCAATTGTTTCAAGGTGAAATTCAACATGTTCATTCCATCATAAATTGGTGGTTATAGGCCAGTAATATCCATTTTTCGCAAAAAAGAAAATCGCATAGCGTTTGCTAAAGCTCTCAAAGGCCAAACGCGTGACGCCCCACAGTAAGAACGGAAACATCGTGACAACCATCTATAGCGCAAAAAAAATCATCACCATGAACCCAAGCCAACCCTCGGCGAGCCATGTGGCCGTGCGCGAAGGTCGAATTCTTGCGGTGGGCAGCCTGGAAGAACTGGCCACATGGGGCGACTATACTCTGGATGAGCAATTTGCCGATAAGGTGCTGATGCCCGGATTGGTCGAAGGCCACGCCCACGCCATGGAAGGCTCGCTTTGGCAAAAGGTATATTGCGGGTTTTTTGACCGGATGGATCCGGACGGAAAGGTTTGGCAAGGCGCTAAAACCATCGAAGCAGTCATTGAACGGCTGTCTGAAGCCGAAGCAAAGCTGACCGATCCTGACGCCCCATTGTCGGGTTGGCAGCTTGACCCGATTTATTTGAACAACGAACGTGTGACACGCCAGGATCTGGACAGGGTTTCAAGCACCCGACCAGTTGCGGTTTTGCATGCGTCCGGCCACATCTTGAACGTGAACACCAAGGCGCTAGAGCTATCTGGCATGCTGAAACAGGGTCTAAATCACCCCGGTATTCCGCTGGGCAACGATGGTCTGCCAACGGGCGAGTTGAAAAGCCCCGAAGTGATGACGCCCGTCGGCCCGCATGTCGGATTTGACCGCGCGATGACCGATTGTGACGAACCGGGGTTGCGTGCATTTGCCAAGCTGTGCGTCCGCACCGGGGTGACAACGGTCACCGATCTGGCGGCACGGCTGACTGATGACGGCATTGATATGATGTTGCGGGTCACTGGCGAAGACGCCTTTCCCGCCCGGATCGTTCCGTTCCGGTTTTTCATGGGCTTGCCACCAAAAGAGTTGGTTGAATTTGTGTCTAATTTGGCCGAGAAATCCACAGATCGGCTTCGGTTTGGTAAGATCAAGGTGATTGCGGACGGGTCAATTCAGGGGTTTTCCGCACGGCTACGCTGGCCGGGGTATCACAACGGCGCCGAAAACGGTCTTTGGTATATCACGCCGGAACATCTGGCAGAAATTTACGGTCTGGCGCTGGCGGCTAATGTTCAGGTCCACACCCACACCAATGGCGATCAGGCCACCGAACTGGCGCTGGATACGCTAGAAACCGCGCTGCTCAAAACCCCAAACGCCGACCACCGGTTCACGTTGCAACATTGCCAGCTGGCTGACGCGGCACAGTTTCGGCGGATGCATAACCTTGGCATGTGCGTCAATCTGTTTGCCAACCACCATTTTTATTGGGGCGACGAACATTACCGGCTGACCGTTGGCCCGGATCGCGCCACCAGAATGAACGCCTGCCACACCGCATTGTCCAGCAATGTGCCGATGGCGATCCATTCGGATGCGCCGGTGACGCCGTTGGGTCCGCTGTTCACCGCCTGGTGCGCGGTTAACCGGATCACCGCCTCTGGTCGGGTGCAAGGTGAGTCCGAAAAAATTGGCGTTGATGATGCGCTTTATGCGATCACATTGGGCGCCGCCTATACGCTAAAGCTTGATGGAGAAGTCGGGTCGATCGAAGTCGGTAAAAAGGCCGATTTTGCTGTGTTAGAGGATGATCCCGAGACAATCGGCGGTGAGAACCTCAAAGATGTACGGGTTTGGGGAACGGTTCAGGGTGGACGGATCTTTGCCACCGCTGATCTATGAATGACCCGCTACCTGTCACGGTAATCGGTGGCTATCTGGGGTCAGGGAAAACCACGCTTGTCAATCATTTACTACGCAATGCCAATGGGTTGCGATTGGCTGTGTTGGTCAACGAATTTGGCGAACTGGCCATAGATGAGGACCTGATAGAGGCCACGGGCGACGACATCATTTCCATTGCCGGCGGCTGTATTTGTTGTTCGTTCGGCGATGATTTGACCGCGGCGCTATTGGATATGGCGAAAATGCAACCACGTCCGGACCATATCCTGATCGAAGCATCAGGCGTTGCCATTCCCGGCTCAATTGTTGCCACGCTTGGGTTGCTGGACGGGTTTTCCTCTGATGGGATTGTGGTACTTGCAGATGCGGAAACCATCAGGCGCAGTGTCCGCGATAAATACATGGGCGATACTATTCTGCGTCAACTGAATGATGCCGATATTGTGCTTTTGAACAAAACCGATCTGGTGAGCGCCGAGACACTAGAGGCCACCAAACAGTGGCTAACCGCCCTATATCCGCAAACGCGTGTGGTCGACTCGGTGCAGGGCGCGGTGCCACCCGAAACCGTTTTGGGTAGCTTTCTGGGGCGCGTTTACACATCAGGGCCACATCACGAAGCCGCAAATCTGGACATGCTGACTCTAAGCCCCAGAGGCCCGCTTGATGCCGATCAACTGGCGCAATCTTTGGCCAGCAATAGCTACGGCATCATCCGCGCCAAGGGGTTTGTGACATCTCTTGATGGGCAAAAGACGCTTATTCAGATTGTCGGACAGCGCTGGCAAACGTCTAACGCAAATGATGAATTTGCGGATGGGATTGTGTGTCTGGGTTTTAAAGAGCAGCTAAAGTCGACAGAATTGTCCAGGCTTGTATTGGGGCAAAACACTCAAAC
The DNA here is from genome assembly GCA_047623555.1 of Granulosicoccus sp. Classification (GTDB taxonomy): domain Bacteria; phylum Pseudomonadota; class Alphaproteobacteria; order Rhodobacterales; family Rhodobacteraceae; genus NORP181. The sequence goes on along the minus strand of JBLHMP010000022.1, from coordinate 14,513 downwards.
CACCAAGAACGTCGTGGCGGTTTAGAAAATGTCAGGCTGTACGGCAGCTGTTGGATTTTGCTTCGTTCTTCCCTGTCACGTTGCACCATAATCCGCACCAGCCAAAGCAAAAGATTTTCTGACAAAGCGCGATTTCTCTCGATTTCCCGGGCACAGCGCAATACTGGTCATGTTGTTTAAACGTTGTTTGATAGGGTTACCATGCGCATTTTCAATTCCCCCGGTCCCGCAGTGATGCGTTTGTTGATTTTGGTCGGCTTGCTGGCCTTGCCTGTGAATGCCTTTGCCCAACAAACTGATGATAATGCTATAAATTTCCAGGCACCGGATGCTGCCGAAAATTCCGACCTGTCCAACCATGAATTGCGGCTGCTGACCTTGCCTATGCCAGAGGCAGATTTGGCCAAACTTGCCGAAGTTTGGCAAGGTCACCTTCAGGATAAGATCAAATCCAATGTTTTGCTTAATCTTGAACTGCTGGATGCGACGAGCAGCGAGGCCAGCGCAAACCGGGAAGACATTGTTGTCGCAGCGACCAACCTAAGTTCAACACTGGAACTTTATCGCACTGTTTTAACCGAATGGGAGCGAAAAGGGGCCAGTACAGATGCTTTGTTGCTTCATACTAAATACGCCAATGCTGTAACGGCTGAATTGTTCCGGGTCACGGATTTGCAGGCGCTTGTTCGGATCGCTAAGGTTTGGTTGTTATCGTCGGACGGGGGGCTTGGGTTTCTGATCAAAGTCGCATTCGGAATAGTGGCATTCTTCGCTGTTACCCTGCTTGCAAGGTTCAATCGACGCATGATTGGCCGGGCGCTGGGACGTATTTCGACATTTTCGCAGTTGTTGAAATCATTTATCCAGAAAGCTGTTTACTGGCTGACCCTGGCTACTGGGTTTGTGCTGATCCTTGCGTTTGCCGGGGTTAATGTAACGCCAGTGTTTGCTGTGTTTGGCGGCATCAGCTTTATCCTTGCGTTTGCTTTGCAGGATACGCTTGGCAACCTTGCCAGCGGGTTGATGATCATGGTGTTGAAACCCTTTGATACCGGCGATCTTATTCATGTCAGCGGCACGTCCGGCGTTGTCGATGATGTGTCGATCATTACCACAACCATCCGGACGTTTGACAACCAAATCATCGTTGTGCCGAACTCAAAGGTCTGGGGCGATGTCATCACCAACGTCAATGCCGCCGCTGAACGGCGGGTCGATCTGGTGTTTGGCATCGGCTATACCGACAGCGCACCCAAAGCGATTGAAATACTGACCAAACTGATTGAGCAGAACAAATTTTGCCTGACCGATCCGGCGCCGTCGATATTTGTTGGCGAGTTGGCCGACAGTTCGGTGAATATTTTCTGCCGCCCCTGGGTGAAAACCCCGAACTATTGGACCGTATATTGGGACCTGTTGCGTCAGGCAAAAGAGCAGTTTGACGCCGAGGGCATTTCTATTCCATTCCCACAGCGCGATGTGCACGTATATCAGGTGAGCGATCAAGCCGACAGCTGAACCCGACCACACGACCCTGTAAGTAGGCGAAATGGAGCAATAACCCTTGCTCCGTTGAAACTTGCATCGCATTGTTCCTGAGACACTATTGTCGCTGATCAATTTCCGGTCGGCCACGTGGGGAGCAATTTGGAAATGTCCAAAACCGGTTTCGATCCTGTACTGACTTGGGTGGTGCGCCTGATACTTGCGCTAACGATGGCGGTCGCGTTGTGGCAAAGCCCGGCGACCGCGCAAAACACCGAGGCTGGCACAACCGCAAGCGCCGAGCCGGACACCACCTTTGTCAGCCCGGTTACAATAGATGGAGACAGGTTGTTTAGCGTTCGTGGCAACACTGCATTGCCTGCATTAGAGCGCGCCCTAACCATACAGAACCATCTTATAGAAGTTGCCGAAGCCTCAGAATTAACGTCGGTAATAATGAAAGTTAAATCCGGCAAGCTTGGATATAATATCTGGGCGGATGACACGCTTATCGCCATCACCACAAAGGCCGATGCAGAATTTGAAAAAGTCGATATTGTCGTTTTGGCGAGCATTCAATCAGACGCGATTGAACAGGCAATTCTGGCCTATCGCGCCAGTCGAACCGACGAGGCCCGCGTGCAAAGTGCCTATGAGGCGCTTTTATGGACCGTCGGCTTTGCGTTTTTGATTTTCATATTGATACGCCTGCGCAAGAGCATCCCCAGACGGGTTGAACGATATGTAGACACCAAATTTTCCGACGTTCAGGCGGCCACAAAGGATGTGGTCAAAAGCCATGCGGTTGCCGCTTTGGCCCGTTATTTTGTCCAGTTTTTCATTCTGATCATCATGTTTGTGGCATTCTATTATTACCTGTCTCTGGTTTTGTTGTCCTTCGCCGAAACCAAATCCTTTGCACAGCTTTTGATTAATCATTTCACGGCCCCGGTTTTCGACATTCTCCAGGGTTTTGTCACCTTCATTCCCAATATGATCACTATTGGCATCGTTGTTGGGATGACACGCGGTTTGATCAAAGGCTCGTTCATATTCTTTCAAAACATCGAAGCTGGTACCATTTCCATCAAGAACTTTGAAAAGCACTGGATCTGGCCCACTTACAACATTGTCCGCGTTACCCTGATGATAATCGCGGCGATTATCTGTTTTCCATTCATTCCTGGTGCTGAATCTGAGGCGGTCAAAGGTCTGACATTGCTGGTCGGTGTCATGGTGTCGCTTGGATCAAATTCCGTCGTTAGCAATGTGCTGGCCGGCCTGTTTGTAATCTATCGGCGCAGCATGAATATTGGCGACCGTATCCGGGTCGGCGAACATGTTGGCGACGTGGTACAGATCAAGCTGATGGAGACCTATATCAAGTCGATCAAAAACGAACTTATCAGCATCCCGAACGGTCAAATTCTGAATTCTGACGTGATCAATTATTCAAGCAAGATCGACGGGCGCGGGCTGCTTTTGCACACCACGGTCGGCATCGGCTATGAAGAACCGCAGGCCAAGATCGAGGCAATGTTGATCGAAGCCGCCAAGCGAACTCAGAACCTGAAAAACAGCCCAACGCCGTTTGTACTGCGCGCCGCTCTTGCGGATTATGCGGTCAATTATCAGATCAACGCCTATACAACGCGCGGCTCAATCATGCCGAAAATCACCTCGGATTTGCACAGCAACATTATCGACGTGTTTAACGAAAATGATGTTCAGATCATGACACCGTCCTATATTGCCGACACTGACATTCCAAAGATTCCGCAGCAGGGATGGGATGGCGAACTGGCGATTGTCAAAACGAAATAGGGCTTTGACAGCGGGTACCGTGACGTCTGGTAAAACTGGACAAGGGATCGGAAAACCTCTCAATCGCGACAAGGGGAGTTCGGGATGACATTTGACTATGTGATAGTTGGCGGCGGATCAGCCGGATCAACGCTGGCTTCTCGTTTGTCTGAAGACCCCGACATCTCTGTTTGCCTGCTTGAGGCCGGAGGCAAGGGCGACAGCATTCTTATTCGCGCGCCTGCCGCCGTTGTGGCTTTGCTGCCCGGGCGGCCAAAAATATTCAACTGGGCTTACCAGACAGTACCGCAACCGGGCCTAAAGGGTCGCCGGGGCTATCAACCCCGCGGCAAGGCACTGGGCGGGTCCAGTGCGATCAACGCGATGCTGTATATTCGCGGGCACCAGCAGGATTACGACGAATGGGCCAATCTGGGCTGCGAGGGCTGGGCCTGGGATGACGTACTGCCGTATTTTCTGAAATCCGAAAATAACGAACGCGGTGCGGACGCGCATCACGCGACATCTGGCCCGCTGCAGGTCTCTGACCAAAAATCACCGCGCCCGATCACCGAGGCCTTTGTGCAGGCCGGTGAGGCCATGCAGTTGCGCCGCCGGGACGATTTTAATCAGGGCGACAACGAAGGCATCGGCCAATTTCAGGTGACGCAATTTCATGACGCAGACCGCAACGGCGAACGCTGCTCGGCTGCGGCGGCCTATTTGCATCCGGTAATGCATCGGCCAAACCTTACAATTGTGACCGGCGCCCATGCAAAGCGCATCTTGTTTGAAGCAAAACGCGCCACTGGAGTTGCCTATCGACAGGGGCCTAACGACAAAACCATACAGGCCAGACACGAGGTAATTTTATGCGGTGGCGCGTTCAATTCGCCTCAGTTGTTGCAATTGTCCGGTGTCGGACGGCCTGACGATATTAAACCACATGGCATCGACATGGTGCATGAATTGCCCGGCGTTGGGCAAAACCTGCAGGATCATCTGGATTTCATTCAGGCCTATAGGTCCCGCGAAAAGAACCTGTTTGGCATCGGGTTTGCCTCGGGTCTTCGCCTGATAAAGCATGCCCTGAAATGGCGCAAAGATGGCACCGGAATGTTTGCCACACCGTTCGCCGAAGGCGCTGCGTTTCTCAAAACCAATCCGGCGCTGGACCGCCCTGACATTCAGTTGCATTTCGTCATCGGCATTCTGGACGATCACGCCCGCAAACTGCATCTTGGGACCGGCTTTAGTTGCCATGCCTGCGTTTTGCGGCCCAAATCACGCGGCGAGGTGTTTTTGCAATCGGCGGATCCGATGGCAGCGCCCGGCATTGACCCACGGTTTCTGTCGCATCCCGACGATCTGGGTGCGATGGTGAAAGGCGTGCGGATGATGCGTGAGTTGATGAATACACCGCCTTTGGCCGCCTATAAACACAGTGAATTCTACATCAAAGGTGAACCCGATGATGCCGCACTTGAGGACCATATCCGGTCGCGCGCAGATACGGTCTATCACCCGGTTGGCACCTGCAAGATGGGCGTTGACGACATGGCCGTGGTTGATCCGGACCTAAGGGTTCGTGGGTTAAAAGGGCTGCGCGTGGTTGATGCCTCTGTTATGCCAAGACTGATTGGCGGCAATACCAACGCGCCTACTATTATGATTGCAGAGAAAGCGGCGGACATGATCCAGGCGGCAAAATCTGCCCCCATTGCCACCGAATAATAAGGGAGAGAGACACGATGAACGGAACCATGATGTACCAGCCGCTGACGATCAGCTCGCTGATTACACACACCGGACGCTATCATGGCGCGACCGAGGTGATTTCAGTTGAAACCGACGGCGAAATTACAACGTCCAACTGGCGTACGATCGAGGCAAATTCGCGCAAACTGGCGTCGGCATTGGAAACGTTAGGCATCAAGCAGGGCGAACGTTGTGCCACAATCGCCTGGAACAATCGCCGTCACCTTGAGATATATTTTGGCGTGGCCGGGGCCGGCATGATCTGCCACACGATCAACCCGCGTCTGTTCCCCGAACAGCTTATCTATATCATCAACCACGCGCAGGATCAGGTTCTGTTTCTGGACAAAACGTTTCTGCCGATTGCTGCCAAACTCGGCGCGCATCTGAAAACCGTCAAACATGTTGTTTATATGGGCCCGCGCGACGAAGCCGTTGCCGAAATGATTGATGGCGTGCTGTTTTATGACGAACTGCTGGACGCCGAGGGTGATGACTATGTCTGGCCTGATATCGATGAAAACATGCCGTCGAGCCTGTGTTACACGTCGGGCACCACCGGCAACCCCAAGGGTGTGCAGTACACCCACCGCAGCAACGTTCTGCATTCGATGGGGGCAAATCAGCCTGACGGGCTCGCCCTGTCGGCGCGCGATACGGTTTTGCCGGTTGTGCCAATGTTCCACGCCAATGCCTGGGGTGTTCCGTATGCGGTTGCCATGGTCGGCGCCAAACTGGTGCTGCCGGGGCCGGGACTGGACGGCGAAAGCCTAGTAAAACTGATCGACGGTCAAAAGGTGACTATGGCGCTGGGTGTGCCGACGATCTGGATGGGTCTGCTGGCCGCTTTGGAAGCAACCGGCAGCAAGGCCGAAAGCCTGACCCGGACGCTTGTCGGTGGTTCGGCTTTGCCAAGTTCGATGCTGAAGGAATTCCGCGAGAAATATGGCGTTGACCTGATCCACGGCTGGGGCATGACTGAAACCAGCCCGCTGGGCACGCTGAACCAATTGCTGCAGAAACATGTGGATCTTCCGGCGGAAGAGCAGAACAAACTGCGCGAAGGTCAGGGGCGTCCACCCTTTGGCGTTGAGTTGCGTTTGGTTGATGAAAACGGCGGGTTGCTGCCTGAAGATGGCGAAACTCAGGGCGATCTGCAAATTCGCGGCCATTGGATCATTGAATCCTATTTCGGCGTTGAAGAAACTGCCCTGACCGAGGATGGTTGGTTTGACTGCGGTGATGTGGCGACGATTGATCCGGATGGCTATATGATCATCCGCGACCGGTCTAAGGATATCATCAAATCTGGCGGTGAATGGATTTCGACGGTTGAATTGGAAGACATCGCCATTTCGCATCCACAGGTTGCCAATGCTGCCGCCATCGCTGCGCGTCACAAGAAATGGGATGAACGCCCGGTTCTGATCGTCATCAAAGCCGAAGGCCAAGACCCGTCCGAGGCGGATATTTTAGCGCATTACCAAGGTCGCATTGCCAGCTGGCAGGTGCCAAACAAGGTGATATTTGTCGACGAACTGCCCATTGGTGGTACCGGCAAAGTGCTGAAAAACAAACTGCGTGACCAATATGGTGACGTGCTTTGGGACGAAAGTGCCTGATATGGCAATCGCGACGCAAACTCCGCAGGGTGAATATCCTGAATATGATGCCGCTGTGTCTGATCTGGTCCGGGGCAAAGATGCCTGGGCCAAATCGTCCATTGCGGACCGCATTCAGGTTCTGGTCGACATCAAGGATGCCTTGATGCCGGTCTCGCAGGCCTGGGCGGAAACTGCGTCGCGCAAAAAACTACTTCCGCAGGGCGCGCCTGCGGAAGGTGAAGAATGGACATCGGGGCCTTATGCCCTGATGTCAGGGTGCAATGGCCTGATCGAAACCCTGTCACAGATGGAGGGCAAAGCGTTCCTGAACGGTTTGCCCACACGGCAGACCGCAACCGGGCAATTGGCCGTCAAAGTCGCCCCACACAACATATGGGATCATATGCTTTTGTCTGGTGTGCGCGCCGAGGTCTGGATGCAGCCTGGCGTAACCAGGGCCAATCTGGCCGAACATACCGCAGGGGCCTATGACATCCCTGTCAATCAGCGTGTTGGCATGGTGGCGCTGGTCCTTGGGGCTGGCAACATTTCCTCAATTGCACCGCTGGATTGTTTTCAGAAATTGTTTTTAGAACATCAGGTTGTGGTGCTGAAACTGAACCCGGTGAACGACTATCTGTATGACGTTCTAACCGTGGCTTTGGCGCCACTGATTACGCGTGATGCCCTGCGTATTGTCCGCGGCGATGGGCCGGCCGGAGCCTATCTGACCAACCATCCGGATGTGGACGAATTGCACATCACCGGCGCCGAGGCGACGCATGATTTGATCGTTTGGGGGGCAGCTGCCGAGGGCGCCGCCAACAAACAGGCCGGAACGCCGATCAACACGCGCCGTATCACATCGGAACTGGGCGCGGTCTGTCCAACAATCGTGGTGCCCGGGCCGTGGTCAGATGCGGATATCCGGTTTCAGGCAGAACATATTGCCACCCAGAAAATGCACAATTCCGGGTTCAATTGCATCGCCTGTCAGGTGGTGGTGATGCCCAAATCATGGGAGTTATCCGCTGCTCTTTTAGAGGCGGTTGAGACTGTTTTCAGCAAGATAACCCGCCTACCCTATTACCCCGGAGCCGAGCACCGGATGGACGAATTCGCCGGACATTCCGACGCCGCGACCTCGATCACCCGCAGCAAAGCAAAGCCCGTTGTTATCACCAAAATCCGCGATGAGCGTGACACATGGTTTGAGAGTAACGAAGTCTTTGCCCCGGCACTAAGTGTCTATGAAATCGAGGGTAGCGACCCCGAAACCTATTTGAAAGCCGCCATTGAATATGCCAATATCCGTCTGCACGGGACGTTGGGCGGCAATATTCTAATCCATCCAAAAACCATCCAAGCCATTGGAAAGAAACGATTTGAACAGCTGGTAGGCGAGTTTCATTACGGCTGTGTGGCGATCAATGCCTGGTCTGGTTTGGCCTTTAGTCTGACTGTGACACCGTGGGGCGCCTTTCCGGGTCACACGCTAAAAGACGTGCAAAGCGGCATTGGAACCGTTCACAACACCTTTATGTTTGATCGTCCCGAACGCACTGTGGTTCAGGCCCCGTGGCGGCCGTTTCCGCGCTCATATCTTGCTGGCGAATGGAGCATGCTGCCCAAACCACCTTGGTTTGTGACCAACAAAATGGCGCAAAAAGTCGGCAAAGCCATGACCCGATTTCAGCACAAACCAAGCTGGTTGCGCCTGCCTGCGGTCATCATGGCTGCAATGCGCGGCTGACTAATTTCCACCCCGATTCAGGCACTCCAAATAGCTCAAACTGTACTTGTTAGGGTTCCCTTAACTCCTGACCTGATACCCCAATCTTGGGTGAGAAAAAGGTGGTGGAGATGGGTGCTTCGACGAAAGTCGCGCCGGTCATCATCAAACGGAAAAAAGTTATTGTCGGTGGCGGTCATCATGGCGGCGCCTGGAAGGTCGCGTATGCGGACTTTGTGACAGCAATGATGGCTTTTTTCCTGTTGATGTGGCTGTTGAACGCGACGACTGAAAAACAAAGAAAAGGGTTGGCGGATTACTTTTCCCCAACGATTCCAATCCATCGGATTTCCGGTGGCGGTATTGGCGCATTTGGCGGCAGTAGCTCGTTTTCCGAGGACATTTTGCCCTTGGATGGACGGGGTGCAAGCGACCGACATCCAACTGACGGGAGCAAAGCCAGTGGTGATTCGGGTGTTGATCAGAACGGCGCGGATGTTGAACAATTCACCAGCATAGAAGAGGCCCTGAAAGGTCAGAGCGGCGAAAGCCTTATTGCGCCAGAGGCTCTGAAACACATCCTGACCCGCGTGACGGATGAGGGGTTGGTGATCGACATATTCTCAACCAAGGAGCACCCGCTCTTTGAAAAGGACAGCGATAAACCAACACCTTTGTTGCGGGATCTGGCGCGCATGATTGCACGGGTTTCCGGGAAAGTTGTCAACGATGTCGCGTTTGAGGGCCATGTGCGGGCGCACCCTGTTGTTTTGATCAATAACCCGGTCTGGAGCCTGTCTACCGCGCGCGCCGCGCGTATGCGCCTGCTTCTTGAACAATTCGGCCTGGACACGGAACGGGTACAGCGGGTCACCGGACATGCAGACAGAGAACCGGTTGTAACAAACCCGATGGCCATTCGAAACAACAGGATCGAGATCATATTGCTGCGCCAGAAAATCGGCTAAGATAGAAAACATTTTAACTGTTAGCGTGGCGTTAAGTCGCCGCACGTTACCTGTTGTGTCAAGTTTTGAGTGACACAGCAGAAAGGCGTGTTTATGACTATTTCTTCTTCCCTTAATGCCGGGGTTTCCGGGCTTTCGGCCAATGCCAGCCGGTTGGCATCAATTGCAGACAACATCGCAAACTCGTCGACCTTTGGGTATAAGCGAGTGGAAACCGATTTTCAGTCGATGGTTCTTTCATCGTCTGGTGGCACCTATTCTGCAGGCGGGGTACGCTCAACAACCCAGCGTCTGATCGACCAGCGCGGACCGCTGGTTTCCACAAGTAACCCGACGGATTTGGCGGTACGTGGTCGCGGTTTGATACCAGTTGCCTCGCTGGCCCGGGTGAATGCGGGCAACGGGTCTAGTCAGATGATGCTGACGACGACCGGGTCTTTTCGCACAGATGCCAATGGATATCTGAAAACCGATAGCGGCCTGGTGCTTTTGGGATGGCCTGCCCACGCCGATGGAACCATGCCTAGTTTCCCACGCGACACCGCAGACGGGCTCGAACCAGTACAGATCAACGTTAACCAGTTCACAGGCGAACCCACTACGCGTATAGCGCTAGGTGTCAATCTACCCGCAACAGCGACAGAATCGACCTCGGCGGGCGATTCACAAGAATTGTCAGTGGAATATTTCAATAATCTTGGCAATTCTGAGGGCATTAGTGTCGAATTCGTCCCAACTGTCCCGACAAGTGGATCCTCCAATGAATGGACCGTAACCTTGCGTGACTCTGCGTCAGCCGATGCTATCGTTGGCGAGTACACTCTGACATTTGACGACAGCAGGACTTCGGGCGGCACGCTTGCCTCTGTAACGACAGTTTCAGGCGGGGCCTATGATCCGAGCACAGGAACCATGATCATTAATGTTGCGGGTGGCCCGATTGAAATCGACATTGGCAATATCGGTGAAACCGATGGAATTACCCAGTTATCGGATCGGTTTGCACCGGTATCTATCTCAAAAGATGGATCTCCGGTTGGCAACATGACTGGCGTAGAAGTCGACGCCAACGGCTTTGTTCACGCCTTTTTTGACACTGGTATTACGCGCACAATCTACCAGATTCCTCTGGTTGATCTACCCAATCCCAACGGCATGGTCGCGATGGATCAGCAAACCTATTTGCCATCACCAGAAAGCGGCAGCTATTTCCTATGGAATGCTGGTGAGGGACCAACAGGTGACATCGTATCTTATGCGCGTGAGGAATCAGCAACTGATGTGGCCGGCGAACTGACGGATATGATCCAGACTCAACGGGCCTATTCATCAAATGCCAAGGTGATTCAAACCGTGGATGAGATGCTTCAGGAAACCACAAATATCAAACGCTAGTCAATTTAAGTAACAGCATAAATCAGGAGATGTCATGAGCATTTCATCAGCTTTCAACAGCGCGATGAGCGGTCTGAATGCCGCGGGCCGCGCCTCGGCGATCGTGTCAGAGAATATCGCAAATGCGATGACCCATGGCTATTCCAGACGATCGATAAGCCTGACATCAAACAACCTGACCGGCCCGGGTGTTCGGGTCGTCGGCACCATTAGGCACTCTGACCCGGTTATCCTCGCCAACCGCCGGGTCGGGGATGCCAGTTTTGCGTCCACAAATACGCTGGCCGGGTTTCACGCAAAGTTTGAAGCATTGGTCGGCACGGTAGCAGACCCATCGTCGATCAGCTCTCGACTTGCCGCATTTGAAAGCAGCCTAATTTCAGCCGCCAGTATGCCGAATTCGACACAAAGACTGGCAATTGTCGCCGACAATGCCCGCGACTTGGCGCAATCCATTTCGCAAGCAGCCAAGGGGGTGCGTGACATGCGCACCCAAGCAGACCAAACAATCAACCGCCAAGTTGATACACTTAACACTGCGCTGGAGAGCGTAAAAGAACTCAATACACGAATCACAGCAATACAATCCAGAGGCGGCGATATTGCTGCACTTCAGGATCAACGGCAGGTCCTGATTGATGAGATCAATCAACTGGTCCCAGTTCGCGAGATCGAGCGCCCGAATGGACAAATTGCGCTCTATACGGATGGTGGTGCCATTCTTGTTGACGGGCCCGTCGCTAAGGTTGGGTTTACACCGGTCAACCAAACGACACCGGATATGACCATTGAAAACGGTACTTTGTTTGGACTGGAGGTTAACGGGCGTCCGGTATCGCTCAGGGCATTTTCTGGCGGCACGCTCGCTGCACAATTTCACATTCGTGATGATCTGGCCATTACCGCTCTGGCTGATCTTGATGCCGTTGCCCGCGACCTGATTGAAAGGTTTGAAACTCCGGGACTGGACCCGACCCAAACAGCAGGCGCACCTGGGTTGTTCACGGATAATGGTGCTGCTTTGGATCCAACGGATGAAACAGGTCTTGCCTTACGGTTATCACTAAATACCTTGGTCGATCCTTCCCAGGGCGGCGAAGCTTGGAGATTGCGCGCCGGTCTTGATGCCTCAGGTCCTGGATCGCCTGGGGATGCCACATTGCTGCAAGCCTTTGAAAAAGCCCTGACCGAGCATCGCATTTCTGGGTCACCAGTTTTCGGATCCAATAAATTCTCTGCCGCTGACATAAGCGCCGAGTTAATGTCAAAAGCTGGTACGCGACAAAACCGGGCGGATCAGGCCCTTAGTTTTACAGCAACTAATAAATTTGAATTGACCCGAATTGAACTGGCCCAGGGGGTAGATACGGACTCAGAATTGCAAACGCTTATGATCGTAGAGCAGGCTTTTGCCGCCAATGCGCGGGTGATGGAAACGGTAGACAAAATGATGGATGAATTAATGAGACTCGGACGATGAGTATGATTTCAATTGGAGATATGTCCCAATCATTGCTGCTTCGCAGTCGCGCAACAGACCTAAAGCAATCAATGGCAGTTTTGCTAGAAGAACTTAGCACAGGACGCGTTTCGGACCCGTCCAGCCGACTCGGTGGTGACTATTCTCACTTGATCGATATTGATCGAAATTTAACTCGACTTCAGGGCTATTCCATTGCGGCGACTGAGGCTAAATTATTTGCTAGCGCTACGCAATCAAATTTGGGGCGCCTGCAGGACATCACCGGTTCGCTATCAAACAAGATGCTGCTGGCCAGGACCTCGGACGATCCAACGGTACTCGCCAATCTCTCGCAACAAGCCCACGTAGATTTGGCTGATGCTATGGGAATTCTAAATGGAGGTGTCGCTGGAAGGAGCCTATTTTCTGGCGTCACTACCGATGTGGTTCCGCTTGAATCCGACACTTTACTTATGAGTGAATTAAAAACCGTCCTGACTGGTTTAACTTCTACCTCAGATATCATTCAGGCCGCAGAAATCTGGTTCGATGATCCTGCAGGATTTAGGGCAGTGATCTATCGCGGATCTACGCAAGATTTATCACCAATTCAGGTCGCCTCGGGTCAGCACGTTGGATTATCTCTCAGGGCGGATGATCCAGAATTTCGCGACATGCTTCTCAATCTGGCGGTTGTAGCAATTACAACAGATTCCAACCTAAATCTGGACAAGACGACCAAAGAAGGGCTATTTCAATCAATATCCGAAAAAATGTTGTTAAATAGTGATAATATAACATCAATTCGTGCTGGTTTAGGGTATTCAGAATCACGAATTGAAGAAGCTTCAACTAGAAATGAAAGCGCCCGAACGAGTCTGCAGTATGCCAGAGGGGCCTTGCTGGAAGCCGATCCATTTGACACAGCCACACGTCTGGAGAATGTGCAGTTTCAGCTCGAGGCTTTGTATGCTGTAACCCTGCGCACATCGCGCCTATCATTGTTGGCGTTTCTGAAATGAATACTCTTCGTATTTTTCTGGTATTGCTGCTGTTGCCATCCTTACTGCAAGCAGGCGTTATTCGACTTAAGGATCTCGTCGAGTTTGATGGCGTCCGAGGCAACGATCTTGTTGGTTTCGGCTTGGTTGTCGGCCTCAATGGAACCGGAGATGGACTTCGAAATTCGCCTTTCACCGAAGAAATTATGTCAAATATTCTGGAGCGCCTCGGAGTTAATGTCTCTGGAGAAAAGTTTCGCCCCAAAAACGTGGCAGCAGTTTTTGTGACAGCAACATTGCCACCTTTTTCTAGAGTTGGCAGCCAAATTGACGTCACAGTATCCGCAACCGGGGATTCAGATAGTCTGTTGGGCGGAACTTTGATTATGACGCCACTTAATGCGGCAGATGGGCAGATCTATGCTGTGGCACAAGGTTCGATTCTTGCCGGGGGCGTTGTCGCCGAAGGTCAGGCTGCATCTGTTGTTCAGGGTGTACCGACATCCGGTGTAATTCCGTCAGGTGCGCGGGTAGAACAGGAAATTGAATTTGAACTTTCAGAACTTACAACCGTCAGATTGGCTCTTCGCGAACCTGATTTTACCACTGCTGGACGGATTGAAAGAGCAATAAATCAAGAATTCAGACAACAGGTGGCCGTAATGGTGGATTCCGGTACGGTCGAGTTGAATATTCTTGCAACACGTGCAATTTCGACAGCTCATGCTCTTGGCAGAATTGAGAACCTTCTGGTCGAACCACAACTAAAGGCACGTGTCGTCGTCGATCAACGTTCGGGGACGATCGTCATAGGTAACGATGTTCGGTTGTCACGCGTGGCTGTCTCTCAAGGAAATCTAACCCTACGCATCGAAGAAGCACCTATTGCAGTACAACCCAATCCGTTCGCTGAAGGTGAAACCGTTGTTGTTCCGCGAACAAATGCCGCCATCGATGAAGAAGACGGAATATCGTTGGCCGAGGTTCCAGAAAGTACGTCATTGTCTGAAGTTGTCGCAGGACTTAATGCACTGGGTGTCTCGCCGCGCGATATGATCGATATCCTCAAAAGCCTGAAGGCAGCTGGTGCGCTTCACGCAGAGTTTGTGGTTCAGTAAAATAAGTGTAGCTCGATTAACTTTGACCTTAGCCCAAAAAGCTCCTCGAGTTTGATGTAGCGGAACGTGTCAACGATTTTGAGACGGTGGCATTTGGAATTTAGGCTTGGGCTTTCTCCGTGTTTTTTTGTGGGTTGATCCAGACGGCGGTTGGGACTTTTGGTGGTCTTGGGTGCCGACGGACAAA
>JBLHMP010000021.1:0-48877 GCA_047623555.1 Granulosicoccus sp. | reverse complement strand
CCAAACCCGCGGGGGGTCCTTTGATGCTTACGAATAGTCGGTTGTTTGAACGTTAACAAATTGTAGCGAATTTGCAAAAGCCCAACGCACTAACCCCATAAGCACCGACACAGCCGCAAAGCGAACCCGCCAGCCCGATAAGCCACGTGGGCACCCGCACGACGCGCACGGGCAGCCCCGCCATACAGGATAGCGACACGCTTGCCACACCCACGGGCAGGGCAGAGAAACCATTGTCTCTCACCGCCCAGGTTACAGGGCGTTGCAACCAGTTGCACCGGATAGCTTTCGTCCTGCCAGTCGCCGCCGCGTCTCCAAGATAGAAGGTAAGGTTTGGGCCGTTCACTCTATTAGCTTGTCCAGTGCCTTCAATTGGCGCTGAAATTCGCCAATCGCCTTGCGCCGGACTGTCTGCGCCTGTGAGCGCATCCCGTGCTTGTACGCCGGATTTGCCTTGCCGCTCCCATGCCCACCACCGGCCCCGTGAAACCGGCATACAGTCCAACCGCGCACCGCTGGTGCCTTGCATGGTTGACCAGAGCGCTTTGATTTAGCCGTACATCTGGGGGCAGCATTGGCCGCGTTCATGGGGTTGGCGTCATTTTCCATCATTGCCCCGCCCCCCGGCCTGCACATTGCCAACAATCGCTTGCCCACCATCAGCCACGTTCACATGCTGCACTGTGACTGTCTGATTGCCGCCATTGCGGTGTTTGCGCAGGGCTTCCATCTGGGCGGTGAAGGTGCGGGCCAGCTTGTTGTATGCCCGTTCATGGGCTTCATATTGAGGCATGGTGTCAGCAAGGGCGAATCTGCGACCTGTGCGAATAAGCGCCACATGGGTTGTGGCCATCTGAACCGCCAACATGCTTTCGATAGCGTCACGGGGTTTTATCCCTGCCACCGCCTCCAGCATAAACAGGCGGCTATCATCGGTCGGGTTATCGTCTGAGGCTTCATTATCGGCCAACACTCGCAAACATTGGTACGCCAACGCCTTTGCCAATTCCGTGTGTTCTACCCCGAATATCTTTGTGAGAAGATCATCTTGGCTTAGGCTCAATTTTTGTTCCCTGGCCGTCCCCCAAACTTTCACCCCAAGCTCTTTTTTGGTTTTTGCCGGTGTCTTGCTCATTGCTTTGCCCATTCCATAAATTCCGCCCATTCTAGTTGTTCCTGCAACTTCGCTTGCGGGTCACAAGTCGTATTCACCAAGGCACGAAAGGCCATATGCGATTGCTATCAACGCGATGTAGTAGAGAGCCAACAGCAACAGGATCAAAGGTGTTGCCGGTTCGCCTGTCCAAATAAGATACCAGATCATTTTGTCGGCTCCCGTTTGCCCATCAGGGCGGCCCTGAAGGCGATTACATTGTCGTACCCCTGACATTGCGCTGCCAGGTCTTCGGCTGCGTCGCGTGTCAGTCCGCCGTCATATTCACAAATGGCCGCACGCTCCTCAAATGCGTCGGCATCCGGGTTTGCCTGATTTTGACCAAGTGCTTTTTCTGGTTTGCGGGCCTGTACCCCTGCTACATCCGCTACAATTGCTACATTAGGGGCGTTTTCAGGTGGCTTTGTAGGGATTGCAGCAGGTGCGACAGGTTCAGCGTCCAGCTTTCTGAGGGCGGCATACGCATCAAATAGCATGGTCATTCCCTCACAATCCGGTAGGCCAGTTTGCGGGCCATGCCGCCAACCTCTGAGCCGGTGGGCAGTTGAGCAATCCAACCGTGTTCTTTCAGGGTATTCAGGTGTTTTTTGGCGATTACAGTGTCACGGATTGCAGTGGGGCCGAATTGAACCACATCGCGGGGCACGAACATTTCGGGCGCACGGCCTTGTGCCACCACAATCGCTGGCCAGCTATTCAACAGCCACAGGCGCAGTTTTTCCGCCTTGTCAGTATCTGCCGATATTTCGGCTGCTTCCACCAACCGCTTGGCCTCGCCAAGATAGTATTGCGCCAAAGTGATAGCACCGGCCATTGTTTCGGCTGTCACCTCTGGGGCGCTCAGATCAGCCCAGACAGTCAAAACTCCGGCAATGCGGCAGGCCTGTTCCGGTGACTTTGACGCAAAGCCCGTCACGCCTTCAAATTCGCCGCCGGGGGCTTGGGCCTGCTCAACCTGTTCATAATATTGCCAAAGCAAATCCCTTGCTCCCTGCGACAATGGCAGTTGCCGGGGCGTCAGTTCTTGCGGACTATCTAATGAACAAGGTTTGTTTGTGCGCAGAATAGTTTGCAGGTGAGCGGCCATTGCAGTAATTGCGACACTGCTTTTTTCAGCATGGCCGCGTTGTAGGCGAGTGCCGATATTACTGAGCGGTTCCGTTATCAGAAACCGGGCCAGAAAACCTTGCCCCACCGCCACCGGATCTGCCAGCAACGGGCGGGCCGCAACAGGCTGAACCATAAGGTGAGCGGCAAGCCTGCGCCCGTGCATGGTGATTGCCCCATCCCCGGCCCGCGTCCGGTTGATTGCATCGCCGCCCCATAAAGCGGAAAGCCCTGCTACGGTTTTCAGGCGGTTATCGGCGCTCATGCCATGCCCGCCCAGGAATTGTGCCCCTTCATCCGAAAATATACCAAGGGACGGCTGGCCCGCTGCAAACAACTTGTGCAGCCCTTCCAGCGTCGGTTCGGTGGCGGTCAGGTTTGGCGATAGAGGTGCGGGCGGCTCTGTGCCTAGCGCATCAAGGTCAGCTTGTGCGGCAACCCTGTCGCCTTTGCCCGCCCTGAATGGTTTCATCGCGCATTCATGGTCGGCTTTCCAGATGGCCAGTGTATTATGCCACGATTCCAATTCATCCCGGTATTCCCCGGCTCTGTCCCGTTCAAATTCACGCAGGCCCGCCATCAAAGCCTTGTCGGTTGCGCTTTTCGTCCGACACTTCCTTTGAACGTGACAAAGCTTCAGAGGCAGGTCGGGCGCAGTACCGGCGTAAGTATTGGCAAGACTATGCAAAGCGCGTCAAACGCATTTTCGGCACGGTAACGCGTGCAGAATACGAAGATACCAAGCAGCGTGCGGATAACGCCGGTCGTTTGTCGACCTCCGCCGCGCTCACCTGTTCTGGGGTCGCACCTCGGCGCGTAAAAGCCGTCGCCATATTTTCTATCGCTGCACGCTTCCACGTCCCGATCTGGGTGGCGTGGACGCCGTACTTCTTGGAAAGCTCCGCCAGCGTCATCTCTTCGCGGATTGCTTCAAGCGCAACACGCGCCTTGAAATCGGGCGAATGGTTCTTTCGTTTCTTCATCTTGGATCACTTCTCTCGTCATGCGATCCACCTTAACAACTGGTCCGAAATTCCGCGACCAACTCTGCCTACCCAAAATTACAGAGTTCTCAATGCTTGCAGACTTCTACGAAAAAGACGGCGCCATCGGTCGCATTACCCTGAATCGCTCCGACGCAATGAATGCCATCAGCGACGAAATCCCGGTGCAATTGTCCGGTGCTATTATCCGCAGTCGTGGCGCAGGCAGATGCCCACCCGGATGTGCATGTGATGATCCTGTCGGGGAATGTCGGCATTTTGTGCCGACGATGATCTGACGTTTTACGCCGAAGACAATGGCGCGGGCAAGGTGACGCAACCAATGCCGTGGGACCCGATCAAAGATTATCGCATGATGTGGGCCAGCACCCAACATTTCATGTCACTGTGGAACGCAACTAAGCCGGTGATTTGCAAGGTGCATGGCTTTGCCGTTGCCGTTGCCGGTGGCTCAGACATCGCACTATGTGCGGACCTGACGATTATGGCCGGTTAGGCCCAAATCGGCTACATGCCGGCCCGGGTCCGGGGCTGCCCGATTACGGTGATGTGGGTGTACCGGTTGGGCGCGGAAAAGGTCAAACGCATGTTGTTCATCGGCGTTATGATTACCGGGCGCGAGGCTGCTGATATGGGGTTGGTGACGAAACCCGTCCCCGCCAAAGATCTGGATGATGCAGTCGAAGAACTTACCGGACGTATGGCGACGGTGCCGATCAACCAGGCGATTGAGCAAACCGGCATGATGTAAACCCAGCGCCTTGCCGCCATCTTTGCCACCATCACGCGGCATTCGCCCGAAGGCATCAACTTCAAAGACCGTTCAGAATCTATTGGCTGGAAACAGGCGGTCAGCGAACGCGACGAGGGCACTTTTGATTGGACGAACAACCAGGAATTCCCCAAACGAAACCGCTAACGCTTTCTATTTTCCAAAAATATCCGCGCCGCAGGCCTAAAAAACAGGTGGGCCAAAGGCCCGCTCGCTTAACGCCGTTTGATCCCGGCGCGGGCCACCTGCCGGGCTTTCTGTTGTTCGCGCAGAAACACAAACAATCCGGCCCCGACAATCAACGCCATGCCAATCCAAATCGGCAGATCCGGTAAATCTGACCAGAGCAACCAGCCCCAGAACACCGCCAATGGCAGGCCGATATATTCAAACGGCGCCACCGTTGCTGCGTCTGACAATCGATACGCCTGCGCCAGGCAATACCCAATGATTGCCGAATTCAGCCCCAGCCCGATGAACAACCACCAGTCGTCTGTGGACGGCCAAACCCAAGCCCGAAGCAAAAATTGCACGCTGGCATCATCCACACCTTCGGCATAGCGACCATCGCCCGCAAACAGCCAAAAAAGTGCCGATACCACAACAAAAACACCCTGAATATAGACCGACAAGGCCGACGCCTTGGTCGTTGCGCCCAGTTTGCGGGTCATAATCTGCAAAATCGCATAGGTTAGCGCGGCGATCAGCGGCATTAACAACACAATCCGACTAACGCCGAGATCATCGCCGACCTCCCATGGGCGTTGCATGATGACGACGCCGATAAAGCCGACAATCACCGCGCCCATGCGCAGGGCGCCGACTTTTTCGCCCAAAATCGGGATCGACAACAGGGTGATGAACAGCGGCGCCGCAAAAAACAACGCCGTCGCATCGGCCAGAGGAATGACAGCCAAGGCCACGAAAAACGTCATGTTTGAGATCACCACCATAAGACCACGCACGATGTGCAAAACCGGCTGGCGGGTCTTCAAAATCGACATACCACCCTCTATCTGAACCATCATCAGACTGAACACGATGCCGATGGCAGACCGTACAAGCACCATCTGATGCAGCGGATATCCATCCGATAACTGTTTGATAAGCATGTCATTTATCGAAATAGAAATCATTCCAACAAGGATAAAGACGATCCCTGCTGAGGATCGGTTTTGTGGATCTGTATTCATTGTGGCTCCTGCGCGGTGACGTAATGTGCCTGCCGCGATTCCCTGATCGCTATCACATCAGTAAAATTTGTCTACGTCAGTGATTAGGCCAGTGATTAGGCCGCCGTTTCTTACAAAGAAAACGGACCGGAAAATTCGAAAATTTCCGCCTGTGCTTAATTGAAGGGGTCAATGTGCATTCAATGGTCTGGTCGCCCCGGGCAATCCACTCTAGTGTTTGTGGACGGCCTCTCTGACATCAAAGGATTACCATGTCTGCCATTCTGTCTATCCGCGATTTGCGCAAAATCTATGATGGCGGGTTTGAAGCGCTTAAAGGTATTACACTGGATATCAAAGAGGGCGAAATCCTGGCGCTTCTTGGTCCCAATGGGGCCGGAAAAACCACGCTGATTTCCACCATCTGCGGCATTACCACGCCAACCTCTGGCACTGTCACCGTTGGGGGCCACGACATTCTGACCAGCTATCGCGCCGCGCGCTCGATGATCGGGCTGGTGCCGCAAGAGGTGGCACTCGAGCCGTTTGAACGGGTGATCAACACCGTGCGCCTGTCGCGTGGATTGTTCGGCAAACCCCGCAACGACGCCCATATCGAAGATATTTTGCGCAAACTGTCATTGTGGGACAAAAAAGATAACCAGATCAATACGCTGTCAGGCGGTATGAAACGCCGGGTGCTTATTGCCAAGGCGCTGTCGCATGAACCGCGGGTTTTGTTTCTGGACGAACCCACCGCTGGCGTTGACGTCGAGCTGCGCAAAGACATGTGGGGCATCGTTGCCGACCTTAAGGCCAGCGGCGTCACCATCATCCTGACCACGCATTACATTGAAGAGGCCGAGGCCATTGCCGACCGTGTCGGCATCATCGCCAACGGCGAGTTGTTGTTGGTTGAGGACAAGGCCGCTTTGATGGCGCAAATGGGCAAGAAACAGATCGAAGTACAGCTGAATGAGGTCATCACCGCCATCCCGGAAACATTGGCCGTTCACAATCTTGAACTGACACCTGCAGGCGACGCATTGGTTTACACCTATGACACCCGGGGCGAACGCACGGGGATCACCAAATTGCTCAATGATATTGCCGCCGCCGGGCTAACCTTGCGCGATGTACAAACCCGACAAAGCAGCCTTGAGGACATCTTTGTTGGTCTCGTGTCAGGAGACGCATCATGAACTGGATCGCAATCGCCGCAATCTATCGTTTTGAAATGGCAAGGTTCTTTCGCACCTTGATGCAAAGTTTTCTGTCTCCGGTGCTGTCTACGTCGCTGTATTTTGTGGTATTCGGCGCCGCCATCGGCTCGCGCATCCAAGAGGTCGAAGGCGTTAGCTATGGCGCCTTTATTGTGCCGGGGCTGGTCATGTTGGCGGTGATGACACAGGCGATATCGAATGCCTCGTTTGGCATCTATTTTCCGAAATTCATCGGCACCATCTATGAACTATTATCCGCGCCGGTGAATTTCCTCGAAATCGTGCTTGGCTATGTCGGGGCTGCCGCCACCAAAGCGCTGTTTATCGGCATTGTCATCCTGTTCACCTCATCGTTTTTTGTCGACATCGAAATCGCGCACCCCTGGGCGATGGTGGGCTTTTTGCTGCTGACCTGCCTCAGTTTCGCGCTTTTGGGCTTTATCCTTGGCATCTGGGCGCGCAGCTTTGAGCAGCTGCAACTGGTGCCGCTGATGATTGTGACACCTTTGGTGTTTCTGGGAGGATCGTTTTATTCGATCAGCATGCTGCCCGAGATTTGGCAAAAAATCACCATGTTCAATCCGGTGGTCTATCTGATTTCCGGCTTTCGCTGGTCATTCTTTGGCGTCGCCGATGTGCCGATCGGCCTAAGTCTGCTGGCAATTGGCGGCTTCACGGTACTGTGTATGGCGGTGATTTGGTGGATTTTCAAAACCGGTTGGCGCATTCGCAGTTGATTTAAAGGGCGTTTTGGGCGTGGCATATTTGCCGGACGTCGCGGCATTTTCCGGGTCTGGGGCGTTCAGTTTCGCCGCGTGCCTTGTTTGTCGCGGTTGGGCAATCTACATCCACTGACATGAGATTGCACCTCCCTTTCAGAAAACCCAAACCTATGGTGGCCGTTGTGCGCCTGTCCGGAGCGATCGGCATGTCCGGTCGTGGGTCCCTTAACGCCGACACATTGGCGCCTGTTCTTGAAAAAGCGTTTCGCAAAGGCAAGCCCGTTGCTGTTGCGCTTGAGATCAACTCGCCCGGTGGATCGCCGGTACAATCGTCATTGATTGGTGCCCATATTCGTCGTTTGGCGGATGAGCTTGAGATCCCGGTTATTGGATTTGTCGAAGACGTCGCCGCCTCGGGGGGCTATTGGTTGGCAGCCGCAGCGGACGAGATTTGGGCCGATGACAGTTCGGTTGTTGGTTCAATCGGCGTGATATCGGCGAGCTTTGGGCTGGACGTGCTTCTGGAACGCCAAGGCGTGGCCCGGCGGGTTTATACAGCGGGGGAATCCAAATCCATGCTGGACCCGTTCAAGCCGGAAAACCCCGAAGACGTGGCCCGCCTGAAACAACTGCTGCAAGACATTCACGGCAATTTCATTACCCATGTGAAAGACCGGCGCGGCGATAAACTCAGCACCGAACAGAACCTGTTTAACGGTGAAATCTGGTTGGCCAAACGTGCCACCGAACTGGGCCTGATCGAAGGTATCGGCCACCTGAAACCGTTGATGCAGGACCGCTATGGCGACAAGGTACAGTTTCGCCGTTACGGTCAGCGCCGGTCAATGCTTTCGCGGTTCGGAGCCTCAATCGTACAGGACGCCGTTGTCGGCATTGAAGAGCGCGCCGCCTATGCGCGGTTCGGCCTGTGATGCGGAACCGTTGATTTGATCTTCAAACTTATCACTTTTTTCCTCATCGCTATGGCGGTTCTGGCCTTATTCGGAAAACTGCGATTTCCGGGGCAAAAATATCTGGCTTCGGCCAAATGCAAATCTTGCGGACGCTACCGCATCGGCAAAGGCCCCTGTGGCTGCGGTAAAGGAAAAACACGATGATGCCATGGGCGCTCTCTGGTCTTGGCTTGGTTATTCTGCTGTTGGCAGGGGATGCATTGGTACGAGGCTCGGTGAATCTAAGCCTGCGATTGGGGGTGCCCGCGTTTATCGTTAGCCTGACCATTGTGGCCTTTGGCACATCAGCCCCGGAACTGCTGATTGCGATCAGCGCCATCAAAGATAACGCACCGGGCATTGCACTGGGCAATGTTGTGGGGTCCAACACGGCTAATATCCTGCTGGTTCTGGGTATTCCGGCGCTGCTTGCCACGCTGCACACCAGTGAATGCGACACCCGTAAGAATTATTTGTACATGCTGGCGGCCACGGTGTTGTTTATCGTGCTGGCCTTTAGTGGCGACTTTACCTTTGGCGACGGGCTGTTGCTGCTGTCGGCTCTGGCTCTTGTGCTGATACTGGCCGCGCGCGAGGCCCGTCAGCACCGCAAAGCCGGGCAGCCCGATGGCCTGGAAGACATTGAGGACGCCGATCCGTCGATGCCCTATTGGCGTCTCGGCATCTATCTGGTGCTGGGTCTGATCGGCCTGCCGCTGGGCGCGAATATTCTTGTCGAAAATGCCACGGTTATCGCCCATGCCTATGGCGTCAGCGATACGGTGATTGGCCTGACATTGGTGGCTGTTGGCACCTCACTGCCAGAACTTGCCACCACGGTTATGGCGGTGATCCGACGGCAAGCGGATGTGGCGATGGGCAATGTCATCGGCTCAAACATGTTCAACCTTCTGGCGATTATTGGCATCGCCACTTGGGTCGGCCCGATCCCGGTTGACCCGGAATTCCTGCGGTTCGATCTGTGGGTGATGTTGGGCGCGTCGCTATTGTTGATACCGTTTGTCTTTCTGGGCCGCGATATCACCCGAATTTGGGGCGTGGTTTTGACCAGCCTCTATGCTCTCTATATCATCGTCGTGCTGGTACACTGATGGCCCCGCACACGCCCCGTGCTCTTGTTACCGGAGCCGCCAAACGGTTGGGACGCGCAATGGCGATCTATCTGGCACAGCGCGGCTTTGACGTTGCGGTGCATTATGCAACCTCACGCACTGAGGCCGAAGCGGTGGTCGCCGAGATCCGCGCCCTTGGTCGTAACGCCAGCACACTTCAGGCTGATCTGTTGGACGAGGCCGCGACGCAGGCGCTGTTTCCGGCGGCGGTACAGGCGCTGGGTGGGCCTATCACCTGCCTGATTAACAATGCCTCAATCTTTGACTATGACACCATTCACAGCGCCACCCGCGACAGCTGGGACCGGCATATGGACAGCAACCTGCGCGCGCCGTTTGTTTTGACGCAAGCCATGGCAGCGCAAGGATTAATCGCGCAGGTGGATGCCGTCGGCGAACCACTGGCCACCGGGCTGATCATCAACATGGTCGACCAGCGCGTGCGCAAACTGACGCCGGAATTCATGACCTATACGCTGGCCAAACTGGGCCTGTGGACACTGACCCAGACTACGGCCCAGGCGCTGGCTCCGGTGGTCCGTGTCAATGCCATCGGCCCAGGCCCAACATTGCGCGGCTCGCGTCAAAGTAAGGCACATTTCGCAGCCCAAAGGGCAGCGACAATCAGTGGCCGTGGCGCTAATGTTTCAGACATTACAGCGGCTTTGGGCTATTTTCTGGATGCTCCGGCGGTCACCGGACAACTGCTCTGTGTTGATGGTGGCCAGCACCTTGGTTGGCAGACCCCAGACGTTATCGGCGTTGAGTAAACCGACATCGCAGAGATAAGTTTTGCACCGCGTTAATTTACGTTACGAAAGCGTTACGAAATTGTCTTTATTTTCAACTAGTTGGCGGATTTTAATGAAATTATCATTATTAATCAATGGGTTGTGGGGATGCCTGTTTTTTGGGCAAACCAGCGAAATGTCGAAAATGTAAAAGAAATTTGCCGATCACGGAAAGTTATCTCCATACTTATCCACAGAAACTGTGGATTTTTTTAGGCTTGATTGGGGCGCTCAAAGATTGCAGGCAGCGCCGAGGAATCATATCTAATAGCTATGGATACTTTGCCCACCTCGTCTGACGATTCGCCGATTACCGGCTATGCCCGGATTCAGGGCTACCTGAAAACGCTTGATGGCTCGCCGGGTGTATACCGAATGCTGGATTCACAGGCGCGGGTTCTTTACGTGGGCAAGGCGCGCAACCTGAGGGCGCGGGTTTCGAACTATTCCCGACCCGGCGGACATAGCGGCCGGATTGCCCGGATGATTGAGGCTACGGCGTCGATGATGTTTCTGACCACGCGCACCGAAACCGAGGCGCTGTTGCTGGAACAGAACCTGATCAAGCAGTTGAAGCCAAAATATAATGTGCTGCTGCGCGACGACAAAAGCTTCCCCAATATTCTGGTGGCGCGGGACCATGGCTTTCCGCAGATCAAAAAACATCGCGGCGCCAAAAAGGAAAAAGGCACCTATTTTGGCCCCTTCGCCAATGCCGGAGCGGTGACCCGCACGCTGAACCAGCTGCAAAAGGCATTCCTTTTGCGTAATTGTTCGGACCCGATGTTTGAGAGCCGCACGCGGCCCTGTCTGCTCTATCAGATCAAACGCTGTGCCGCGCCCTGTGTCGGGTATATCAGCGAGGCCGAATATGGCGAATCCGTGCGCGACGCCGAACGTTTTCTGTCGGGGCGGTCCACCAAGGTGCAGGAAGAACTGGCTGTGCAAATGACCATAGCTTCCGATGCGATGGAGTTTGAGCGCGCCGCAGGTCTGCGCGACCGTAT
Source organism: Granulosicoccus sp. (assembly GCA_047623555.1). GTDB lineage: Bacteria > Pseudomonadota > Alphaproteobacteria > Rhodobacterales > Rhodobacteraceae > NORP181. The sequence goes on along the minus strand of JBLHMP010000021.1, from coordinate 37,819 downwards.
TCGCGCGCTGACGCAAGTGCAGACGACACAGGGCATTAACCCCAAGTCGGTGTCTGAGGCCGATGTGATCGCGCTTCATCTGGACAGTGGGCAGGCCTGTGTGCAGGTGTTTTTCATCCGCGCCAATCAGAACTGGGGCAACCGTGATTTTTATCCAAGGGTCGGCGTCGACGTGGGTAAGGCCGAGGTGCTGGAAGCGTTCATGGGCCAGTTTTATGACAACAAAGAACCGCCGCGCCAGATCATCCTGTCGGATGAGATCGAGAACGCCGATCTGATGGTCGACGCCCTGTCTGGCAAGGCGGGGCGTAAGGTTGAAATACTGGTACCACAACGGGGTGAAAAGGCCGAACTGGTGTCAGGCGCGTTGCGCAACGCGCGGGAATCTCTGGCCCGGCGGATGTCTGAGACCGCGACGCAGGCGAATTTGCTGCGCGGTCTGGCCGAGGCGCTTGATCTGGACGGGCCTCCGCAACGCATTGAGGTTTATGACAACTCGCATATTCAGGGCGCCCATGCGGTGGGCGCGATGATTGTGGCGGGGCCCGAAGGGTTTGTTAAAAACAGCTATCGCAAGTTCAATATCAAGGGCGATGATCTAACGCCCGGTGATGATTTCGGCATGATGAAAGAGGTGTTATCACGACGGTTTAAACGGCTGCTCAAGGAAGACCCGGACCGGTCCAAGGGCATGTGGCCCGATCTGCTGCTGATTGATGGCGGCGCAGGGCAGGTGAGTGTGGTTGCCGAGATCATGGCGCTGCACGGGGTGTCTGACATTCCGATGGTGGGTGTTGCCAAAGGTGTGGATCGCGATGCCGGCAAGGAAGAATTTCACCGTCGCGGTCAGCGGCCATTTGCGTTGCGCCACAACGATCCGGTGTTGTATTTCATCCAGCGTATGCGCGACGAGGTGCATCGTTTTGCCATCGGCACGCATCGCGCCAAACGCTCTAAGGCCATTGGAGTCACGCCATTGGACGAGGTGCCCGGCGTTGGGTCCACCCGCAAGCGCGCGTTGCTGGCGCATTTTGGATCTGCCAAAGCAGCCAGTCGCGCCGACCTTGCAGACCTTAAGGCGGTGGATGGCATATCGGATGCGCTCGCGGAATCGATATACGATTTTTTCCACGATAAGGGGTGATCCAAAGGCCACGCCTGCGGCGCGATTCTATTTTTAAGGGCGGGCTGCGCCCGTTTGCCTCTGGCAGAAGTATTTGAGACGAGAAGAAATTGGCGCGCGCGCGAATTCTGCCTGTTGTCATGGCCCCGCCTAAAAGCCCGATCATTTGCGCAATCGCTTTCATGTTGCGGGGCGGCATTGTAAGGTCTGTTTATGATTTGGAACGTGCCCAACACTTTGACATTGATACGCCTTTTGGCGGCGCCAGGATTGGCGTTGATGTTCCTGTATTTCCCGCGCCCTTATGCGGACTGGTTTGCCCTGGTGTTGTTTGTCGGGGCGGCGATCACAGATTGGGTTGATGGCTATCTTGCCCGTGCCTGGAAACAGGAAACCAAGCTGGGCGCCATGCTGGACCCGATCGCGGACAAGGCGATGGTGGTTATCGCGCTGATGGTGATCGTTGGCTATTCGTCGATGTCGCCGTGGCTGGTGCTTCCTACGACGGTCATTTTGTTCCGCGAAGTGTTTGTGTCTGGTTTGCGAGAGTATCTGGGCGATACGGCGGGGACCCTTAAGGTTACCGCCCTGGCCAAGTGGAAAACCACAGCCCAGATGGTTGCCATCGCGATCCTGTTTTCACAGGGCATTTTTGAGCATTACTGGTTCATGTCGACATTTGGCATGGATGACCAATTGATCAACGAAATCCTGACCGGGAGCGTCGAAGATCTGCAAAACCTGCAATGGAAACTGGCGGCGATGAACTGGACCGGTCGTATCGGGCTGTGGATGTTGTGGCTTGCGGCTGGGCTGACATTGATCACCGGCATGGATTACCTGCGTAAATCGCTCCCGCACCTAAAGGAGCCGCGCTGATGGATGTGCTATATTTTGCATGGGTACGCGAACGTATTGGCCTACCTAGGGAACGCATCGATACCAAGGCGGCAACCGTCGCCGATTTGGTCAAAGAGCTCTGCGCTCGCGAAGAGCGTTATGCGGTGGCCTTTGCAGATCTTAGCGCGTTGCGGGTGGCATTGGATCAGGAGCTGAGCAATTTTGAGGCGCCATTGTCAGGTGTACGCGAAGTGGCATTTTTTCCACCGATGACCGGAGGCTAGGATCATGCGCATCGTCGTTCAGGACGCATCGTTTGATCCTGGGGCCGAACTGAATGGTTTTGCCGCGGCAACACAGGGCGCTGGCGCGGTTGTGACCTTTACCGGAGTGGTGCGGGACTTGGCGACCGGTAATCTGGATGTCATGGAGATTGAACATTATCCGGGCATGACCGAAAGCGCGCTCAAAACCATCGCGACTGAGGCACAAGAGCGGTGGTCATTGGCCGATGTGTTGGTCATTCATCGTTATGGTCGGTTGCAGGCGGGCGATCAGATCATGATGGTCGCCGCTGCGTCGCGGCATCGCAAAGACGCGTTTGAAGCTGCTGAATACCTGATGGATTATCTGAAATCCCGTGCACCGTTCTGGAAGAAAGAAATCACCAAAGATGGGGCCGATTGGGTCGCGGCCAAGGTTGAGGACGAAGCGGCGCTGAAACGCTGGTAATCCGGTCTAATTCAGCCGTTGTTGTCGGTGTCTTTCCAGCGGCGTACATAACTGGTCTGATAGACCATCTCATCTGATAATGTGTCCGAGTTTTTTGTGACCTCGAAATACAAATAGATACGGCCGCGCGGGATAATCCTCCAAAACAGGAATTTCCGGCCGATTTTTGATCTGCTGGTCAGATCCTCAGGGTCAGGCATGGCTTTCATGTATTTTCCCGGTTTTTCGCTCATGCCGATGCATTTGTTCACTTTAGATCCACATTTTCGAACCCAGAACGAATAGATCAATTCAGGGCAAAACTCATACATTCCATGACCTGGCCAGCCATTCACGGGATCACCCCGATGAAACAGCCGTCGGGTTTTAGCATCCTAAAGACATGTTCCAAAGTGCCGCCGTCGAAAATGAAATCGAATTGATTGTGCAGCTCTTTGGGAACCGGCTGGCTTAGGTCATGCAAAATTCCGCCGCGTTGCGGAGCAAACCCGTAGTCCGAATAGTCCATGGTCTCGACTTTGCCTGGGCCCATGCCCTCAAACATCAATTCGCTGTAGCCGTCTTCTTGAACAAGATCTTTGAGTTTGACGGACAAGCCCGCATTTTCCAAAGCGCGGCGATAATGGCGGCCGAATTTGTTGCGTTTGGAATGGGTGCGGCCCATCCCGAAACGAAACTTCTGTCGCCCGAGCATCAACCCTCGGCCGCTGTTGGTATTTCGGCCTGCAAACTCAGTGAGTTGGATGAATGTGGCGCAATCTATGCCCAAATTCCCGCTCTCCTATTGGCCCAAATGTTACCGGCGCTGGCATGGCAAAGCTAGCCGGTAATACCAACAAGAACATGTGGCTCAAATCCACAAGCACGTCTGGGAAATAGTGTTCTCAAGCTAAAGCAAGAAACAATAACGTATCAAATTCATTGTAGGAGGCAGCCAAAAAATGCTTGTCGTCTTTAGGTCTCGTTATCGGATAAACCGCCGGTGGCACGCTCGGCTATAACACGCAGTTCCTCGGCCTCGCGGCGGGCATCGCGCAGGCCATCCATTGTCGCGTTCAATTCTGCCTCGGTCTGGGTCAACTGATTGGACAGTTCTGCCTCGCGTTGCTGCAGATAGGTGATCGCCTGATCGCGGGTCTCTTCGGCCTCGTGCAGTTCCTGGCTCATCCGGTCCAGATCGGCCACATCGCTTTGTCTGACGCGGCTAAAGCGGTGCACCAGCCAATTGGCAAACCAGCCCATCGTAAAGGCGACGAACAGGATGATGGCCGTGGCCAGGATGAACTCAATTCTGCTCATTTTCTGTTCCTTCTGCGGTGGGCGCCTCGGGGTCTTGGGGGGGCGTTTGATCGGCTATCTCGTCCAGTGTTGTTTCGGCTTGCGCCTCATTTTCGATCTGGATCAGTTGGAATTCGATGCGGCGGTTGGCTTCGCGGCCTTCGTCGGTGTCATTGTCGGCAATGGGCCGCGTTTCACCATAGCCGGTTGCCACATAGGTTGATGTCAGCACCCGCCGCGCCCGGAGTTGGTTCAGCACCGATTGCGCACGGCCCTGACTGAGTTGTTGGTTCATGACTTCGCGGCCCTGACTGTCGGTATGGCCCTGAATTTCAATGCGGATCTCACCGCACTTGTCCAAAATATCAGTGATCGCATTCAAGGTGGTCAGCGATTCCGCCGCGATGGTCGCGGAGCCGGGTTCAAAGGTGATCTTGGCGCGTTTTTGCAAGTCGGCGATATCAGCGATGCAGACCTCGGCGGCAGGCACCAGGTCCACGGGATCAGGGGGCGCGACATAGGTGATATCCAGCTCATAGGGGGCGTTGAGCCCTAGTTTGACGGCCAATATCCCAGACATTTCAGCAAGGGTATTTTCCTGCATGCTGGTGCCGCGAACTGACACTGTTTCCTCTGTGACGATGACAACGCCATGGGTCAGCATCGACAAGGCCTCTAGCGCGGCCAGCACCCGCACCGGCCAATTCTCGGGCAGGTCGGATACGTTACGCGTGGCTGTATAGACATTGCCGGTCCCGAATCGGGATTTGGCATAGCTGTCCACCATGTGGCGCAGGTTGTTATCTGTCAGTCGGCCACGCAATTGCACCAACCCTTCGGGGCTGAGGGTTGCCGTGAATTCCGAGGGGCCGATGTCTATCGCGTTTTCGGGTTCTGGCAAAATGGCATGAAGTGCAAATACTTCTGGCAGGGCTGAATCAAGCTCGCCGATGACACGATCAAACAAGGTGTGGTTGGTTCCGACATTCGCCACCAGTGTGATGTCTGCGTCGGCAATTGTGACCGAGCCTTGACCCAGTTCGGCCAATGATTTGATCGCCAAGGTTGCTGCTGTTGCCCAATTTGGCGAAGGAACACCGAGCCCGATTGTGCATTTTGCAGACCCGACCAGACCTACCTGTTGGGCGGCTGCAATAATGCGCCGACGCGCCAATTCGGTTTCGGCAGAACAGGCGTCAAACCGACCGCCTGAGGCGTCGATGACATAGCGAAGGGTGAACGGCGTGATCACCGGGCGGGGGGCGGCAATGTCCAGCGACAGCCGCAGGCCGGGTGGGGCTTTGCGTGTCAGTTCCGCCTCAAGCGCAACCTTTGCCTCGATGCTGTCGGACATGGCGGTGATACGCACCTGTCCGGGCTCAACCGAGACTTTGGATCGGGGCAGGCGCGACAGCGCGATTACTGAGTAATCAAGCGCATCATTCCAGCCACGCGGCACCGGATAGTTTGCTGATTCCAAAAGGTCCGTGACCTGATCTTCTTGGGTTAGCGCATTCAGGTTTCTGATCAGCTGGGCCCGGTCTGTTTCAGTGGGGATCAGGCCGATAATGGAAATACCGCTCTCGTAACGCAATATTTCGGCCGAAAACTGTGGCGCGGCCAGGGCGGCCGTGGGCGCGACATCCATGTTGTCGATGATCCGGGCGGCGTCGACAATGCCGCCAACGACGCTTAGGGCATTGAACCGCAAGGCTTCGCTTGGGGCGGTGCCAGTCAGTTCAACCCGAAGCCCGTCCGCCTGTACCTCGGCCCAGTCGAGCGTATTTTGGTCCAGTGTCTGCCGGACGCTGATCTCAGAGTTATCTTCAATGGCGCGCACGGCGAATCCGGCGGCAACAATGCACAAGGCACCGGCCATCAGAAAGGTGAAACCGACAAGAAACAGAAAAGACAGGCGTGTGGTCAACTGAGGGTATTCCTTTGGTCTGCCGCTTCTTACGACGTGTTGCGGTTGGGTTCAATCAGGCCATCAAAGCGGCAATAAATAAGATGAGCGGAATAAGGCCGGTATCACGATTGGCGCGAAACAATTGCAGCATCTTACGATTGTTGGTCGCGTCAAAGCCGCGCAATTGCCAGGCCATATGCCAGCCCATCGCCCAGGGTCCGGACAATGCCAGCGCCATCGCCAATATGTTGCCCTGAGGCATCGCCGACTCTATGACGGCAAGGCCCATCAGGCTGACGGTTCCAACCAGAAAATACCTAAGCCAGCGCACGGTATCGACGCCAAACAGGCGGGCGGTGGATTTGATACCAATCAGCGCGTCGTCTTCGGTATCCTGATGCGCATAAATGGTGTCATAAAACAGCGTCCAGAACACCCCGGCGGCATACAGAATCACAGCGGGCATTTGCAGCGCCCCGGTATGGGCCGTCCAGGCCAGCAAGGCGCCCCAGTTGAACGCGATGCCCAGAAATACCTGCGGCCACCAGGTGAACCGCTTGGCAAAGGGGTAAATTGCCAGCGGGAACAGTGACAGCACCCCAAGCGCAATTGCCGCCCGGTTGAATGTCAGCAGGATGCACAGGGCGAGCAGCGCCTGAATCGCCATCCAGATGACGGATTGCCGGACTGAAACCTGTCCGGAGGGAATCGGGCGCGACCGGGTGCGTTCAACCTGTGCGTCAATGTCGCGGTCACTGATGTCGTTCCAGGTACAGCCTGCACCGCGCATCAGCGAGGCGCCCAATGCGCAGCCAATGGCAATCCAGGCGTCGTCCCATATGCGGTTGCCATCATAGATGATCGCCAGCGCCAGGCCCCACCAACAGGGAATTAGCAACAACCACGTGCCAATCGGGCGATCCGCCCGGCTCAGGCGCAGGTAGGGGCGGCTAAAAACAGGGGCAATTGTGTCGACCCAGTTGTTGTCTACCGCATCTGAAACCTGACCATCGTTGGATTTGTCGGGTCTGTTCTCTGGTGTTGGGCCATCGCCTTGCATATATCGTGTTCCATGAGTGCAAAGATCAGGCTTTTTGTAGAGCACCCTTTGGGTGAAGCGCAATCGGTTCCTTTGAACCGGGACCAGGCGCATTACCTCTTTGGGGTGATGCGGCTGAAGGTTGGCGCGTTGGTGTTACTGTTTAACGGACGCGACGGTGAATGGCTGGCGCAGGTTGCTGTGGCGGGCAAACGCGGCGGAGAGTTGGTGCTTCAGGCGCAGACCAAGGTGTTGCAGATGCCGCCGGACCTGTGGTTGTTGTTTGCGCCGATCAAAAAGACCCGCACCGATTTTATAGTAGAGAAAGCCGCCGAGATGGGCGCGGCGCGGATTATGCCGGTGCAGACGGAATTTACCAATGCCGAGCGGATTCGGCAGGACCGGTTGCAGGCGCATGCGGTTGAAGCGGCGGAACAATGTGGCGGGACATACGTGCCCGAGGTGACGGATTTGCAGAAATTGGACCGGGTGCTGGCGGATTGGCCTGCGGGGCGACGGTTGATGTTTTGTGATGAAGAAGAGGCGGGGCGCTCCTCTGCCCTAACGGGCGTCGTCGCTGGCGATGGCGGCTGGGCGATTCTGATTGGGCCTGAGGGCGGGTTCTCGGAACGTGAAAGGCTGCGATTACGGGCTTTGGAGTTCACTCAATCGGTGAGCCTTGGGCCGCGCATTTTGCGCGCGGACACCGCCGCCGTTGCGGCAATGACGTTGTGGCAACAACAATTGGGAGATTGGCAATGAGCCTTATTCGACCCGAAGCACAGGTTATGTTGACCCGCTGGCGCGAAGTGTTGATTGGCGGTGGGGTAATTTTGATTGGCCTGTATTGGATCACTGGCCCGGCTGGATTGCTCGGCTGGGTGGGCTGGCCCGTTGCGGCATCTGGTATGGCGCTTGTGGTCGTCGGCTTGCAACGCGTGCGTTTTCGGCGCAGTGGGCAGGGGCCGGGTACGGTGCAGGTGGACGAAGGCCAGGTTATTTATTTCGGACCACTTTCCGGTGGCGCGGTGTCTTTGCCCGAACTTGAGCAGTTGATTTATGACCCAACAGCCAAACCGGCCCATTGGGAATTGCAGGCCAAAGGTCAGCCGCCGTTACACATTCCGGTTAATGCAGATGGCGCCGAGGCCTTGTTTGACGTTTTCGCGACCTTGCCAGGATTGCGCACCCAACGCATGTTAACCACGATGCGCTCAGGCGGTGATCACCCGGTCGTGATCTGGCAACGCCACAGCGATCGCCCATTGGTGCCAAGGCTGCATTGACAGTCCGGACGTTTCGCACCAATTCTGAACCTCAACAATTTCACAATCCCGGAGCGTCCCAAAATGTCCATTCCCCAAACCGGTGGCGGGCCTATCGAACGGCACGAACAAATGGCGCAATATTTGGCCGAAGGGTGCAAACCCAAAGCCAATTGGCGCATCGGCACCGAGCATGAAAAGTTCGGCTATTGCAAAGACACCCTGAAACCGCTGCCCTATGCTGGTGAACGGTCTATCGAGGCGGTTTTGGGCGGGTTGCGTGATCGGTTCGGCTGGGCTCCAGTGGTTGAGGGCGGCAAGCTGATCGGGCTGGAAAAAGACGGTGCCAACGTGTCGCTGGAACCGGGGGGGGCGCTGGAACTGTCAGGCGCGCCGCTGGAAACCATCCACGAGACCTGTGACGAAGTTAATGTGCACCTGCGCGAAGTCAAAGAGGTCGCGGACGAAATTGGCGTTGGTTTTATAGGACTTGGTGCGGCTCCGATCTGGCAACATGACGAAATGCCGTTGATGCCCAAAGGCCGTTATCGGCTGATGGATGACTATATGCAGCGCGTTGGCACATCCGGAACAACGATGATGCGGCGGACGTGTACGGTGCAGGTGAACCTTGATTTCGGTTCTGAGGTGGACATGGTGCAGAAAATGCGCGTGGCGCTGGCTTTGCAGCCTGTGGCCACCGCGTTGTTCGCCAATTCGCCGTTTTTTGAGAACAAAGTGAATGGCCACAAAAGTTGGCGGGCACGGGTCTGGCGGCATTTGGATGATGATCGCACCGGGATGTTGCCGTTTGTGTTTGAGGACGGCTTTGGCTTTGAGGCCTGGGTGGAATATATGCTCGATGTGCCGATGTATTTTGTCTATCGCAATGGCAAATATATCAACGCGCTGGGCATGTCGTTTCGTGATTTCCTAAAGGGTGAATTGCCGGCACTGCCAGGTGAAAAACCAACGCTGTCCGACTGGGCCGACCATCTGACAACGGTATTTCCCGAGGCGCGTTTGAAACAGTTCATCGAAATGCGCGGCGCGGATGGCGGCCCTTGGCGGCGATTGTGTGCGTTGCCGGCGTTTTGGGTTGGGCTGATGTATGATCAGGGCGCACTGGATGCGGCGTGGGATTTGGCCAAAGACTGGGATGCGGAAACCCGTGATGAATGGCGTGTGGCGGCAAGTGTCGATGGGCTGCAGGCCGTCGTTGGCGGTGTCAAAATGCACGATCTGGCACGTGAAGTTGTAACGATTTCCGAGGCTGGATTGAAAGCCCGGGCATTCCCCGGTGCTGGCGGTTTGGTTCCGGATGAGAGCCATTTCCTAAATGCGTTAAAGGACAGCATAGACAGTGGCAAAGTGCCTGCGGATGAGTTGCTTGATCATTATAATGGTGATTGGAACGGCGATATTTCACGGGTGTTTGGCGAGTACAGTTATTAACGAACGCGTTGGGTGCGTGGGTTTTCACCCACCCTACGCCTTGTTTAAACGGTATAGTCCTCAGGCGGCGTCAGTTGGTATCTGCCTGCAGAAGCACCGCATGCAATGTGCCGATTGCATGGCTGAACCCAAGCCCCAGACACAATGCCGCCAAACCCAGTGCCGACATCATTGTCAGAAACGGAGTGTCAGGTAGCAGGGTAAGGCAGCTGCCAATCAGGTTCGCGCCGCCCGCACCAGTTGCCCTATAACCCGTGGCAATAGTCACGGTTACAGCCCGGGTTGCGGGATTTCTGTTTGGGCAATCCGCCAGCGCGAGCCGATTTTCAGGATCCTGCTGGTCAGGCTGACCAGTCCGGCTAAGGCCAGAAAAACATAGCTTAGGATTAACAATAACATAACAAGTTTCCTTTCCACTTTAGGTCAAGCGTCTTTAGATCAGATGTAGGCGGTGTATAAATTTCCCGCCGCATTTTTTGGTAAAGCCAGCCAAACATGCGGCCCCATATTGGGGCAAACAGCAATCCACATCCGCTATAGTACAAGGCTGCTGTGACTTGATGGGGCCGGTTGGTCAGTATGGCGAACCCTGCCATTGCCGCCATCAGAGCCAGATTCGCCAAGGGCGCCAGTTCTGCGATTTTACGGGGGTTGGCTTTATGATGGCGCAGGTACCAGAATTGCATTGGCGTACCTATGACCAGATAGAACTGCCCCCCAGGCAAAAGAGCAAAAACCGGGATGAGAAAAACCCAGAACGTCGCGAGGGTGAACAGGATTGGCGCGCCAATCAGGGCTGCGAAAAACGCCACCGGGTCGATGATGTAGGTGGGTTTGTCAGAGTTTGGGAACAGGATTGAACGGGTGGGGCAACGGTCATCATAGCGAAGTCCTTGCATTTGGTTACTTGTCGGGTTTGCCCTTGGGTAGGAAACGGGCGATACGGGCGCCCAGTTTGATCACGGTCAATTGCACCGTGCGGGGCAGGCGGCTGACGTCGCCGTACCAGTTGTTAAACATCTGCATCGTCGAAAGGGTCTCGTCGATGCGTTTGTGGACTGTGCTAGAAGTGCCGTCGGTTTCGGCCTCTTTGGCAACCTCATAAAGGGCGGCTAGTGTTGGTGCGAATTCACGTTCACGACGGCTCTCGATGACGATGGTGACAAGGTCAAACATATCCCGAACCGAGGTGAATTGATCGCGGCGGGTCCCTAACGGGCGACTCGAAGTGACGATCTTGAGGCTTTGTAGTTCTTTTAGCCCGTTTGAGACGTTTGAGCGCGCAAGGTTCAATGTTTCACAGATGTCTTCGGCTGTCATTGGATCAGGAACCACATGCAAAAGCGCATGAATTTGTGCCACAGACCTGTTCAATGTCCCCCAGTGAAGGATAAAGTTCTGCTTGGCGGGAGTAAGGTGCATGATTCAGTACTATCTGTTATTTCTGTAGTTACAGAAATAACAGATAGTACTGAATGGGCATGATGTAATTGTTAGAAGCACAGTTGGCGTAGGGTGGGTGAAAACCCACGCGCGTGACGATCAAGGTGGGTTTTCACCCACCCTACGCTAAAACTACTGGCTTTTCTGGCCAATCCTTGGTTCCGTCCCGGCCCGAATACGTTTGATATTTGCCCGGTGCCGCCAAAACACCAGTACTGTCAGGATAATCCCCAAAAAGAACACGCTGCCGTACCACAAGAACACCGCCCACATGGTTGAAAACGCCGCTGCCGCCAGTGCCGCCATTGATGACGTCCGACTGAGGGCCGCCGCCGCCAGCCATGTGGCGCAGCAGGCAAGCCCCACCGGCCATGCCAAAGCCAACCATATCCCCAGAAAGGTCGACACGCCTTTGCCGCCGCGAAAGCCAAGCCAAACAGGATAGCAATGGCCGATGAACGCGCCTAGCGCGGCAATTTGCACGGCATCATGGCCGGCAAACTGGCGTGCCAACAACACCGCCACTGCGCCTTTGGCCCCATCCAAAAGCAAGGTCAGTACCGCGGCCAGTTTGTTGCCGGTGCGCAGAACATTCGTCGCACCGATATTGCCCGACCCGATGTCGCGCAGATTGCCAAGGCCCATCAGCCGCGCCAGCACCATGCCAAACGGGATCGACCCCAGCCCGTAACCAATTGCGGCCCATAGGATCAGGCCCATCGTTGAGGTTTCAAGTATTGGCATCATTCCCTCGCATACACTTCTTTGCCCGCAACATACGTCGCCAGTACTTTACCCTGCATGCGTTGCCCGTCAAACGGCGTATTGCCAGACTTTGAACGCAGTCCAAACCGATCCATTACAAACGGCACATCCGCATCAAACAGCACCAGATCAGCCGGAGCACCGGCAGCCAGCCGACCACAAGACAACCCCAACCGGCGCGCCGGGTTCAGTGACATCGCGCGGAACAGCGCTGGCAGGTCCAGCTGATCGGCATGATACAGACGCAACGCGGCGGGCAGTAGGGTTTCAAGCGCCACTGCGCCGCTCGCCGCCTCTTCAAAGGGCAGGCGTTTGGATTCCTCATCCTGCGGCGTGTGCATGGAACTGATGATGTCGATCACCCCGGTGCCAAGCGCCTCGATCACCGCCAAACGGTCGTCTTCTGATCGCAGCGGCGGTTTTACTTTGAAAAACGTGCGGTAATTGGCGACGTCCAGTTCGTTCAGGGTCAGGTGGTGAATGCTGACGCCTGCGGTAATATCCAGACCGTTGCGTTTGGCCCGCTCAAGCGCGGGAAGCGCGCGCATGGTGGTGATCTGGTCGGCGTGATAACGCGCTCCGGTCATTTCAACCAAGGCAATATCGCGATCCAATCCGATGCGTTCAGCCATCGGGCTGACCGCTGGCAGGCCCCGAAGCGATGCAAACTGGCCGGATGTTGCAGCCGCGCCTTTAGACAGGCCCGGGTCCTGCGGGTGGGCAATGACCAGCGCGCCAAGGCTGCGGGCATAGGTTAATGCGCGCGAGAATACTTTGGTGTCGGTAATCACGCGATCGCAATCGGTAAAGGCCACAGCCCCCGCGTCCATCAGAAACCCGATCTCGGTCATTTCGCGGCCCATGCGACCTTTGGTTAGCGCCGCCATGTGCAGCACGTTAACCGCTGCCGCCTCGGCAGCGCGGCGGGTGACGAATTCAAGAATTTCCGGGCTGTCGATATCGAGCGTGGTATCCGGGCGCGTGACCATGGTGGTGACACCCCCAGCCGCCGCCGCAAGACCCGCGGATTTAAAGCTTTCCTTGTGCCGTTCACCGGGTTCGCAAACCTTAACGCCAATGTCGACAATGCCGGGGGCCAGGCATTTGCCGCCGCACTCTATGATCTGCGGCGAAAGGTTTCGCGCGCGGAACAGTTGTTTAAATTCAAACTGTTCGGGAAATATTTCGGTGATACTTCCATCCTGGACCAGCAGATGGCCAAGGTTATCTGTTCCGGCCTCAGGGTCGATCAGGCGGGCGTTTTTGAACAGGGTGGTCATGCCGTCTCTTTTGCTTGAAAAATTGCGTCACGGGTGGTGGCAGGGTTGGCTTGATATTTGATCAGATGTTTGTCGCCGGTCTTGGTGATGATCTGCACAAAGCTCCCCAGAATGCGGATCTTTTCAATCTGGTCCAACTTTACCTGCCGCTCTTGCGGGCCAGTGACCGTGTCGCCGTCGATCTCCCACACTGCTGCCATTTCCTCAGAGGCCAGATACCAGCTGCGCAGGGCAATTGCACCCATCCCGGCCACTGCTCCGACCCAAATATCGGGATTGCCCATCAATTTCAGCACCAGCATCGCGCCGATCATCGCCAGCAAAGCCAGCCGTATCTGGCCGCGCAGCCATGTGCGTCGATCCGGGGTAAATCGCATGGGTTCAGTCATAGCACCACCATCAGGATAATTGCAGCAACGATCAGCATAAATACCGTAAACACAATGGCCCCACTGCGCCGTGCGGCGGCGCGGATCTGCCGGGGTGGCGGGCGCGTACTGGTGTATAGCTTTGCACTTTCGGTTTCGATTTTTTCGCCGGACCAATCGGTCCCGGGGTCGTTGAATGTCGCGATCAGCGGCAATGTCGGGGTAAGCGTCACCGCGCGGCCGCCAAATGCCCGGCTGTGAACCAGCATGACATATCCGGTCACCGCGTTCAGGCGATCGCGTTCTGGTGCAACCAAACTGGCCGGGATACCGCAGCCTTCGACCAGATAGCCCGCGAGGCCAAGCTGATCGAGATCGGCAACCGGAAAAATCTCAACATAAGCCGGGTCGATGTCGTTGGCGCCCAACACTTGCTGCATGGCCACAGGTTCGGTATGAAACCGGGCCTGTTGTGCGGGCATATCCATGGCAAAGATACGGATCACACCAGTCTCGTGCGCGCGGATATGTAGGGGGGGCAGGTCAGCCATGATCGCCGCCGCTGGTCTGGTCAGCTGCGGTCTGGATGGCGGCCTGAATGTTGTCCAGCTGCGGCAAGAGCATCATGGTGAACGACTGCCCATTGGTCATTTTCAGGCTTAGGGCCCACCACATCCATTTCCGGATACGGCTGATCTGTTGCAAATCAATGGCCATGGGTTCGGTGTCTTCGTCGGGGTTGATGAAAATCAACCGCTGATTGGTCAAAAGCCAGCGATCATGGCGACGCTGACGCCATTCCCGGAAATCATCAAACATAAAAGCCGCCACAAACAACGGCAATGCCAGCATCCACAGCGGCTCGGCGTAGGCATAGCTGACGCCTGCCAGCAATAGTCCGGTGCCACCCGCCAAAGCATATAATTTGCGTAGAAATATCCGGAATTGGGGCCGCCATTCTTGCAATAGCTTTTCGCCGTTTTTAAAGGTGATGTCGTTCATGCGTGACCCTCTTGGATATGTTCCAAACCCACAAGATACTGGGGCGGGCGAGAAAAGTCGAAATGCCCGGTGCCGTCCCTCATGCCGTCCCTCATGCTGGGCCCCCGGCTGCACGGCGATGGTTTTGTGCCAAAAGCTCCATCACGGCCATGCGTACGGCGACGCCCATTTCGACCTGATCCTGAATGACTGACCGGTTGATATCATCGGCCAATGTGCCGTCTATTTCAACGCCACGATTCATCGGGCCAGGGTGCATGATGATGGCGTCGGGCTTGGCCATCGCCAGCTTTTCGGCGTCCAGCCCATAGCGATGGTAATATTCGCGCGGCGACGGGATAAAACCGCCATCCATTCGTTCGAGCTGCAGGCGAAGCATCATCACCACATCGACGTCTTGCAGACCTTCGTGCATGTCCTCAAAGACCTCGACACCAAACTGCTCAATGCCCGCGGGCATCAGGGTTGGCGGGCCGATCAGACGAATGCGGTTTTCCATCTTGCCCAACAACATGATGTTGGAGCGGGCGACGCGGCTATGGGCAATATCACCGCAAATCGCCACGCTAAGACGGTGAAGCCGCCCTTTGGAACGCCGAATCGTCAACGCATCCAGCAGCGCTTGAGTCGGATGTTCATGACGCCCGTCACCCGCGTTCAGCACAGCGCAATTGACCTTTTGCGCCAGCAGATCGACCGCGCCGGATTGCGGATGGCGCACCACCAAAAGGTCGGGATGCATGGCGTTCAGGGTCATCGCGGTATCAATCAGGGTCTCGCCCTTTTTGATCGAGCTGGCCTGCATGGCCATGTTCATCACATCGGCACCAAGGCGTTTGCCGGCCAGCTCAAAACTGGCCTGTGTGCGGGTGGAATTTTCAAAGAACATGTTGATCTGGGTCAGGCCGGATAACACATCAGACCGCTTATCTGGGCCTCGGTTCAGGGTCACATACCTGTCAGCTAGATCAAGGATGGTGGTGATATCGGAGGGGTGAAGCTGTTCGATCCCCAGAAGGTGGCGATGGGCAAAGGTCATGGGCGCTCCGAGCTTACGTTTTGTTGCTTATAGGAAAGCTGTGAGGTTTCGGCAATGACACATGGATGGCGTAGGGTGGGTGAAAACCCACGCGCCTTAGGTCACCCAACCACCCAGCGTGGGTTTTCACCCACCCTACGCCCAAGACCTGCGATTGCGGTTTTCTGCGGCGGTTGCTGCGGCTACTGTGGTGCAATGGAATCGACATCAGACTTTTACGCGGACCGTGCGCTGCTGGAATGGCAGATCGAACTGGGTGTGACCGAGGCCATCGGTGACACGCCGGTGGATCGGTATGCCTTGCCCGAAACCGGGCCCGCCAAACGCAAAGCGGCGACGCCTGTTGTGGCGGCTGTGATCGCACCGACGCCACAGCTGGACCCGGTTCAGGTGGCAAAGGCCGTCGCACAAGGCGCTGGATCGCTTGAGGCTTTGCAGCAGGCGCTGGGCGCATTTGAGTTGTGCGAGCTGAAAAAGGGCGCGCGTAATCTGGTGTTTGCCGATGGTGTGGCCGGTGCGCGGGTGATGATTATTGGCGAGGCTCCGGGGCGCGATGAGGATCGCGAAGGGCGGCCTTTTGTGGGCCGTACCGGGCAATTGCTTGACCGGATGCTGGCCGCGATAGATCTGAGCCGTACCGAGAACGTCTATATCACCAATGTCCTGCCCTGGCGGCCGCCGCAAAATCGCGACCCAAATCCGACAGAGATCGCCATGATGCATCCGTTTCTAGAACGGCATGTGGCGCTGGCCAAACCCGATTTCATCATCTGCATGGGTAATATTTCGTGCCTGACCGTGTTGGGCAAAAAGGGCATCACCCGGATGCGGGGCAAATGGGAGCAGGCGTTTGGCCTGCCAGTTTTGCCGATGTTCCACCCGGCCTATTTGCTGCGCACCCCGTTGGCAAAACGCGAGGCTTGGGCCGATCTTTTGGACCTCAAAGCAAAGTTGAAGACATGAAAATACTGACGTTTTCGGATTTACACGGATCGGCCAAACACGCCGCCGCTTTGGTTGCGGCCAGCGGTGAGGCGGATCTGGTGATCGGAGCCGGTGATTTCTGCAACATGCGCCAGGGGCTGGACGAGGCGATGGCGCTGTTGACCGGGATAACGGCACCATTTGTGATCGTCCCGGGCAATGCCGAAAGCTATGATGAATTACGCGCCGCGGCGCCCGCGACTGTTGAGGTATTGCATGGAACGGCCACGACTATTGATGGCCTTCGACTGTTTGGCCTAGGCGGGGCTGTCCCTGAAACGCCCTTTGGCGACTGGTCCTGGGATATATCTGAGGATCAGGCGACAGGATTACTAAACACCTGTGATGACACAGATATTCTGATCTTTCATTCGCCACCCAAGGGCGTGGTTGACAGCACATCGGCCGGGCAATCCGTTGGATCTGTGGCAATTTATGCCGCGATTGAGCGCATCCAGCCTAGGCTGGCGCTTTGTGGGCATATCCATGATTCCTGGCGACAAGATGGCCTGATCGGCACCACCAAAGTGCATAATCTGGGACCGTTTGTGCGATGGTTTGAGGTGGATAATTGATCGACCCGATCATACTGTGGACGTTTATTCCGGTGGCTTTGGCGCTGAACCTGACTCCGGGTGTGGATATGATGTTTTGTCTGGGCCAAGGCCTGCGATCCGGCCCACGTGCGGCCATCGCGGGCAGTGCCGGAATTTCACTAGGCGCGATGGTGCATGCGACGCTGGCCGGTATCGGGCTTGGCGCTGCGGTGACGGCGCTGCCTTGGCTGTTTGATGTGATCCGCTGGATTGGCGTCGGCTATTTGCTATGGCTGGCATACGGCGCGTTTCGCGGCGGCGTTGGCACGACCAAAGCCGCGCAGACGCCGCCGGGGCGGGCGTTTCGCGATGGGTTGATGGTGAACCTGTTCAATCCAAAGGTCATCTTGTTTGCGCTGGCCTTTGTGCCGCAGTTCATTGACCCAACCGGATGGATATTGGGACAATACCTGACCTTTGGCGCGATTTTGGGGATTGGCGGCTTTGTTATCAACGGGTTGGTCGGCATTTTTGCCGGCAGTCTGGGCCGTCGTCTGACCGGATCACCCCGTATGGCACGCCTGTTGGGCTATGCCAGTGGCGCAATATTTACCGCGTTGGCCATTCGGCTGGCGCTGCTGGAAAGGGCCTGAAACATGGCAGATATACGACAGTTTATACCGGTCAAAATCGCGGTTCTGACCGTCTCTGATAGCCGTTCACCGGATCAGGATAAATCAGGACAGGTGCTGGTGGACCGGCTGACGGCTGCGGGTCATGTGCTCGCCGCGCGCACCATGCTGCGCGATGAGCGGGCAGAGATCGCCGATCTTTTGCGCACATGGATCGCTGATCCGGGCATTGATGTGATTATCTCAACCGGGGGCACAGGGCTGACCGGGCGCGATGTCACCGTTGAGGCGCACCGCGATGTCTATGAAAAGGAAATCGAGGCGTTTGGCACCGTGTTCACCCTGATTTCGATGGAAAAGATCGGCACATCGGCTGTGCAGTCACGCGCAACCGGTGGTGTTGCGGGCGGAACCTACCTGTTTGCTCTCCCCGGGAGCCCCGGTGCCTGCAAAGATGCTTGGGATGGTATCCTATTGAAACAATTGGATTATCGCCACATGCCCTGTAACTTTGTCGAAATAATGCCAAGATTAGACGAACATCAGCGACGGAAATAGGCCGCAGTACCGTTAACATCCTTGTGCCTTGGTGTTCTTTAGCAAGGTCGTTAGAGTAGGGTCAGGCCGCATCCATGCGGTAAAAAAGGTCATTATTACATGCGATTTCTACGGCAAAGTCTGCTTGGGATGTTTCTGGCTGCTGTGACGCTGGCGTTGGTTTTGTACGCTGTACAGATCGTTGGATCGGCGGTGCAGACCCGGCTGAGCGACGAAAAACGCCCACCTCCTGCACGCGAACGGGAATTTGCGGTTAACGTGCTGCGCGCCACCCCCGAACGGTTGAATCCGGTTTTACAGGCCTTTGGGCAGGTGCAAAGTCGGCGTACGTTGGAATTGCGCACCCCTACGGGCGGACGGGTGATCATTTTGTCGGACCACTTTGAAGAGGGTGGCGTGGTCAAAATAGGCGATATGCTGGTGCAGATCGACCCGGCAAATGTACAGGCGGCTTTGGACCGGGTGAAAAGTGACCTGCTGGATGCCAAGGCCGAAGGTCGCGATGCGCAGCGGGCGTTGTTGTTGGCGTCAGATGAACTTGTCGCAGCAGAGGATCAGGCCGAATTGCGGCGTCACGCGTTTGATCGGCAGGTTGATCTGAAAAACCGCGGAGTCGGCACGGCGGCTCAGGTCGAAGTGGCGGAATTGGCAGGGGCGGCGTCCCGGCAGGCGGTGTTGTCGCGGCGATTGTCTGTGGCCACGGCTGAGGGGCGAATTGATCAGGCGGCGACCCGGTTGGCGCGCGCCGAAATCGCCCTTGAAGGCGCCGAACGCGATCTGGCCGAGACCCGGCTGACCGCGTCGTTTGATGGCACACTCAGCGAGGTGTCGCTGGCCGAGGGCCATCTTGTGTCGGCCAATGAAAAGCTGGCTTTGTTGATTGATCCCGATGATCTCGAGGTGGCATTTCGGATTTCAACGGCACAATACGCCCGAATTTTGGATGCAGACGGCGCATTGGTGCCTGCTCCGGTGACCGTCTCGCTTGATGTGACCGGCGCGGATTTGGTGGCGGTGGGCCGGATCAGCCGCGATGGCGCGGCGACGGGGCCGGGGCTTTCTGGGCGGTTGATATTTGCGCGATTGGACAGTGCTCCGGGGTTCAAACCGGGGGATTTTGTCACGGTGTTGGTGGAAGAACCGGCCTTGAATAATGTGGTGCGTTTGTCGGCTTCGGCGTTGGATGCCAACAGGATGGTTTTGGTGGTCGGAGACGACAACCGGCTGGAAACGTTGCAGGTGGAATTGTTGCGCCGTCAGGGCGATGATGTGCTGGTCCGCGGCATTGGCCTTGAGGGGCGCGATGTGGTTCAGGGGCGCACGCCGTTGCTGGGCGCCGGTATCCGGGTGCGGGTGTTGCAGAACGAAGGTAACGATACGCCTGTCGATACGCCAGCCGAACCCGAGATGCTGGATCTGAGCGACGAGAGGCGCGCCAAGTTGGTGGCCTTTGTCGACAACAACAAGCGCATGCCCGCCGAGGCCAAGGCCCGGGTTCTAAGCCAACTGCAAGAGGGCAAAGTCCCGGCCAAGCTGGTGGAACGCATCGAATCGCGGATGGGGGGCTAGGGTCTTGGTCATTCGCGACATACCTCGCGCAGCCGGTGGCGTGCTGTCGTATTTCACCCGACACCGTACGGCGGCAAACCTGTTGCTGGTCGTTGTTTTGGTGCTTGGCGCGGCGGCAATGCCGAATATGCGGGCGCAGTTCTTTCCGGATGTGATCATTGACACTGTGCGGGTCAGTGTCGGTTGGGATGGTGCGGGCGCCGAAGACGTCGACGGTGCCATTGTGCAAATTCTGGAACCGGCGCTGCTGGCGGTGGATGGCGTCGAGAGCTCTTCTTCGACCTCACGCGAGGGCGGCGCCAGCATTAATCTGGACTTTGAACCGGGCTGGGATATGGCCCGTGCCGCTGACGATGTGCAGGCAGCGGTGGACGCGGTGTCGACCTTACCGGCCGAGGCGGATGACCCCAATGTGCGGCGCGGCATCTGGCGTGACCGGGTAACCGATGTGGTGATTACCGGGCCGATTGCACCGGCCCAATTGGCGCTATTTGCCGATGAATTTGTTACCCGTTTGTTTGCCGTTGGGGTGACGCGCAGTTCCATTCGTGGCGTGGCCG
Organism: Granulosicoccus sp.; assembly: GCA_047623555.1. GTDB lineage: Bacteria > Pseudomonadota > Alphaproteobacteria > Rhodobacterales > Rhodobacteraceae > NORP181. The sequence goes on along the minus strand of JBLHMP010000021.1, from coordinate 17,442 downwards.
CGCCCGAAACCGTGATCGAAGTGCCATCTGCCAACCTGATTGCCTACGACATCACGATGACCGAAATTGCAAACGCCATCGCTGAAGAGGTCGATGCCGACCCGGCGGGCGACATTTCCGGCGCCAATGCGCGGGTGCGGACCGGCACGGCGAAACGCACACCCGAAGACATTGCTGGCATTGTGCTGCGCTCAAATCCGGATGGGTCAACCCTGACCATTGGCGATGTATCGCAGATTACGGTCGAAGGCGTCGATCGCAATCGCAGCTATTTTGTCGGCGAACATTCGGCCATCTCAATCCGGATTGACCGCTCAAACGGTGGCGATGCGATCGGCATTCAGCACGCAGTAGAAGACGTTGCCCAACAGATGCAGGCCAGCCTGCCGCAAGGCGTGACAATTGAGCTGATCCGCACACGGGCCGCTGCGATCACTGCGCGTCTGGATATCCTGATCGACAACGGGTTGATGGGGCTGGGACTGGTGGTTGCGTTGTTGTTCCTGTTCTTGAATGCGCGCATCGCGTTTTGGGTGGCTGCGGGCATTCCGGTGGCGATGTTTGCCGCCGTTGCGCTGATGTATGCGGCGGGTCTGACGATCAATATGATAAGCCTGTTTGGCCTGATTATCACCCTTGGTATTGTGGTGGATGACGCCATTGTTGTGGGCGAACACGCCGATTTTCGGGTCAGGCGATTGGGCGAACACCCGGTTGTGGCGGCGGAAAATGCAGCACGGCGCATGGCGATGCCGGTGTTTGCCGCGACCCTGACAACGGTGATTGCGTTTTTTGGCCTTACCGCGATTGGCGGGCGCTTTGGCGATTTGATCCGCGATATTCCGTTTACCGTGATTGTGGTGCTGTTTGCGTCATTGGTTGAATGTTTCCTGATCCTGCCAAATCATATGTCCCATGCCATTGCCCATTCGGCCAAGGAACATTGGTATGATTTGCCCAACCGTATTGTGAACCGGGGGTTCGTTTGGGTGCGGGAAACGTTGTTCAGGCCCTTCATCGGGCTGGTTGTTGGCGGCCGTTACGTGGCGATGGCCGGGGCTGTGGTTTTGCTGGCCAGTCAGGCGGCGTTGTTCATTCGCGGCGATGTGCAATGGCGGTTTTTCAACGCCCCTGAACGCGGGTCAGTGACCGGGAATTTCGCCATGGTCGAGGGTGCAACACGCGCCGACTCCCTTGCCATGATGCGCGAAATGCAGCGTGCCACCGAGGCATTGGGCAAAGATTATGAGGAACGTTTTGGCCGCAATCCGCTGGATTATGTGATGGCCGAAATCGGCGGAAATGCCGGGTGGGGGCTGTCTGGTGTTGATACCAAGGACAAGGATCTGCTGGGCGGCATTTCCATTGAATTGATCGACGCCGACTTGCGCCCTTATTCAAGTTTTGCCTTTGTTGCAGAGTTGCAGGATGCGGTGAACCGCCATGCCATGGTCGAGGTTGTATCGTTTCGCGGCTGGCGATCCGGCCCCGGTGGCGACACTTTGGATGTACAGTTTTACGGGGCCGATGTGGCAACGCTCAAGGCGGCGTCTGAGGATTTGCAGGCCGCATTGTTACGCTATTCCGAAGTGTCGGCGGTGCAGGACAATTTGGCCTACGACAAGGACGAGATTGTTCTGGACCTGACGGCGCAGGGCCAGGCCCTGGGGTTTACAATCGACGCATTGGGCCGGTCTTTGCGGGCACGGCTAAACGGGATCGAGGCCGCGACCTATCCGGACGGACCCCGCAGTGCCGCGATTCGGGTTGAGCTACCCGAGGGCGAGTTGACGGCGGATTTCCTGGAACGCACCCAGATGCGCACGCCGCAGGGCAATTACGTGCCGCTGGCTGATATCGTTAGCGTGACGCAACACGCTGGATTTTCGACAGTACGGCGTGAAAATGGCATCCGGCTGATTTCGGTCACGGGCGATATATCCGAGGATGATCCGGCGCGCGCCGAAGAGATTGGCAAGGCCTTAGAGACTGAAATTCTGCCAAAGATCGCCAGTGAACGACAAGTTGAATGGCAGCTCGCCGGCCTTAGCGAGCAAGAGAACAAGTTTCTCAGTGATGCCCGCAACGGGCTGATTCTGTGTCTCACCGGAATTTATCTGGTGCTGGCCTGGGTATTTGCCAGCTGGACGCGGCCATTGGTGGTGATGGCGATCATTCCGTTTGGATTGGTCGGCACGATCTATGGGCACCATGCCTGGGGTGTGCCGCTAAGCATGTTTACCGTTATTGGTATGTTGGGAATGACCGGAATTATCATCAATGATTCCATTGTTCTGGTGACAACGATTGACCAATACGCCAAGGAACGCGGGCTGATTCCGTCGATTATTGACGGCACCGTGGACCGGCTGCGCCCGGTGATGTTGACGACGATGACGACGGTTCTGGGGCTTGCGCCGCTGCTGTATGAGCAATCGCAACAGGCGCAATTTTTGAAACCGACGGTGATCACCTTGGTCTATGGGTTGGGTTTTGGCATGTTTCTGGTGCTGTTATTGGTTCCGGCGTTGATTGCGATGCAACATGACGTTGCCCGGCCTTTGGCGGCGATGCGCCGGGCCCTTGGCGGGCGTAATCGCGGTATGCGCGGCGTCATGCTTGGCGCGGGGGCATTGGTGTTGGGCTGGTTGGCATCAACGCTGGGCTGGGTGTTAGCGACGGGTGTTTTGCCGGGGTGGCTGGCAGAATTTGGGGTAGAGTTTGGGGCCGGGTTTGAGCCGATGCGGGCCGGGCTGTTGCTGTTCTTGTCGGGGGCGCTGGCGATTGTGTTAGTGGTCTATGTTGTGGCGGCTTTGGTCGTGGCGCGAAGATCGGCACGGCAAGTGTGATCCTTTGATCTTGGGAGCCTCCGGCGGAGGTATTTATAACGAGAAGAAATTGGTTTGGTTGGCTTTAGGTTTGCCGGGCGCGCGCCATATTCATGATGTCGGCGACGCCGTCGCTCATTAGAACAGACCCGGCGCGGATATCGTCGCAGTCAAACCAACGCGCATCACTGACATCATCTGCGGCCTGCACGGTGCCGCCGACATAGTCACAGAGCACCGCCGCCAACAGGAAATGTACGGCAACCGAGCCGTCCGAATTGTGGTGCAGAACGTCGATATTGGTTAGGTATTCTATGGGGGTGGCGGTGACGCCGGTTTCTTCCAGCAATTCGCGGGATGCAGCGGCCAGCGCCGTTTCACCGAGTTCGACATGGCCACCGGGAAAACCCCACAGGCCGCTGTCGGGGTCTTTGCGGCGTCTGGCCAACAGTACCTGATCGTTGCGAACAACAACTGCAATCGCACCAAGCAGTGCCTGTTTGCTCATTCGGCGTCACAGCCCCGGATATCGACGGAATGGCGTTTGCCCAGCACCGTGATGCGGATATTTGAGCGGTCCAGCGCAAAGGCGCCCGACGTGGTGTTTACCAGTTCTGTGGTGGCGATCAACGTGTTGCCTGAGCGTTTGGTGCTGGTGCCTGCCGACCAGAGCGCAGGGTTGCCGGGCTCGATCACCGCGACTTCGCGCCCGCCCGCCGGGGGCATGGTGATATTGGCGGTAATCTGCATACCATCCTTGGTCGGGGACAGGCGGCATGTGGTGGTACTCACACCGGCCTCGGATGCAGAATAGGGGCGCTGGGCCAACGCTGCGACGATCACCGGGTTGCGGGGGGCATCGGCATCAACAGTGTGGTCGAAACTCAAAGTGCTGGGAATGCAGACCTCTTTGCACATGCCGAACTCCATTTCGCCCCCAAGTCGGATTAGATGACCGGCGCGGGCGGGGGTGATTTCGATCGGCAGCACCATTTGGGTTTTATAGCCAATGGTCTGAAATCCGTTCTGGTCAAACACGTCCGGGCTTGGCCATGTGATGCTGACAGAGCCGACATTGCGCGACCCGCGCCAATCAAAGCGCGGTGGAATTCCCGCGTCACCGGGCGCACGCCAATAGGTCTTCCAGCCGTCGGGCAGGGTCAGCCTGAGGGCGGCAATATAGATGCCGCGTTTGGTCAGGCCACCGTCCAGCACATCCAGTTGCGCCATATCATTGACGCCATCGGCCCGGGTAGGGCCGGAAAGCATAAGGCCAAGCAACAGGGTAGGTATCAGGTATTTGAACATATGTTCTAAATGGGCTGGCTCGGGCAATTTGCCAAGTCACATTCGGGTCAACGCCTCGTAACCTTTGGGTTGGGTTGATCTGACTACTTGCACGGCGGTTTGGGGAGGGGCATGGTGGAGGCACGCAGAAACACAGAATATGCAGGCTAAAACCACATGAATCTGACCGGCAAAATTTTAATCGCAATGCCTGGAATGGGCGACCCTCGGTTTGAGCATTCCGTGGTGCTTATCTGCAGCCATGGCGACGATGGCGCCATGGGGTTGATCGTCAATAAACCGACGCCAAATGTGCGCCTGTCGGATTTGCTGGACCAGCTCGAAATCAAACCGTCTGAACCTGGGCAGTGCCGGTCGGTGCATTTCGGCGGACCAGTAGAGCGCGCGCGGGGATTTGTGCTGCATTCGACTGATTACAGGTCAAACCTGCAGACACTGAAGGTATCAGATGAGTTCAGCATGACGGCGACGCTGGATATTCTAAAGGATATTGCGCTTGGCACCGGACCTCAGAGGTCATTGATGATGCTGGGCTATGCGGGCTGGGGCGGTGGGCAGCTTGAGGCCGAGATTTGTCACAATGGTTGGTTGACCACCGAAGCCAGCGAAGAATTGGTTTATGAGCTGAGGGATAGTGAGAAATGGGCCGCGGCGCTCAAGGCGTTGGGAGTTGATCCGCTGGTGCTTTCGGCGAGTGCCGGGCGGGCCTAGGCGCGCGCTCGCGGTTCCGTTTCAACAGTGTATGTTTGGTGTGGCATGATGGATTTTGTATCCAAAACCCAATTATGGATGGGCCGACTGGCAAAGGCGCAACCTGGTGTTTTCGTCAATCGCGCGGTGCCGCGGCGCGCATTAGACGGTCATTGATTGCGATGCCAAGGCCGGTGTTTGGGATAGGGGCCACGGCGATGGGTTTTCTGGTGGCATCAAGTTGGTGCAAATGATCAAACAGATTGGCCGCAGCTTCGGTCAGGCGACCGGACGCGGACAAGTTTAAATCACAGGTCATTGGGCCAAACCCTAACAGAATTTCACCGTCTCTGGCCTGGTTTGCATTCAGTCTTATAGTGGCACCGGGGGCGTAATGCGACAGGAGCTGGCCCGGCGCAGTAAGCTGCGCGTTGCTGCCGAGCCTGTGCAAGGCATATCCCAATTGCGCCTCAATCCGGTCCGTAGCCAAGCCGCCGGGGCGCAACAGAGTCGGGGTTTCGGACAGTCCAACAATGGTCGATTCCAACCCAACGGCACAGGGTCCATCATCAAGAACGGCGGCTATCCTGCCCTCAAGCCCAGCCAATACATGGGCCGCGGTGGTCGGGCTGATGCGACCCGACAGATTGGCGGATGGCGCGGCAACGGGGCCATCAAAGGCGCGCAGCAAGGCCTGTGCCGCAGGGTGGGCCGGGACGCGGATGGCCAATGTATCAAGGCCGGCCGTGACCAACGTGGAAATGCCGTGATCTGGGCGTAAGCGGAGCACGAGAGTCAAGGGGCCGGGCCAAAATGCCGTGGCCAATTGTTCTGCTGTGTCGGACCAAATCACATAGCGTTGCGCCACTTTGACATCCGGAACATGCACGATCAACGGATTGAACGAAGGTCGGCCCTTGGCCGAATAGATTCCGGCCACGGCTGAGCCCGAACAGGCATTCCCGCCGAGCCCATAGACCGTTTCTGTCGGAAACGCGACGAGGCCATCAGCGCGCAAAACTTTGGCTGCCCGCGCCAGATCGACGGGGTTGGCTGCAAGTCGCATGGTTTCCAGATCGTCCATATACGTGACGCCGCGTTTTGGTTGCGTGAGGCGATGGGCTGGTCGAATATCCTGCCCAAGACGTCTTCAATACCGGTGCTGTGCGCTGATTCCAAGCCTGCTGTGATCGTTAAATCGGACTTTAAGGAAATCTATGCCCTATCGTGCCCCTGCTGCTGAATATGAATTCCTTTATCGCCACGTCGTTGGCTTTGATCAAATTGCGGCCACCGATCGCTTTTCTGAGGCGAGCAGTGACATGGTTAGCGCCATTTTGACCGAGGCGGCCAAGCTGTGTGATGAGGTTATGGCCCCCTTACAGCGTCCCGGTGACCTGTCACCGGCGCGGTTGAAAAACGGTGTTGTGCGTACCTCGCCCGGATATGCAGAGGGCTGGAAGGCCATTGCCGAAGGCGGTTGGATCGGGATGAGCGGCAATCCCGAATATGGTGGCATGGGCCTGCCAATGACCCTTACGGCTGCTGTAAATGAAATGATGTCAGGGGCATGCCTTTCGTTGCAATTGGCGCCGTTGATGAGTCAGGGGCAACTCGAAGCGTTGAACCATCATGCCAGTGAAGCGTTAAAAAAGATTTACCTGCCAAAATTGATGTCCGGAGAATGGTCCGGCACGATGAATTTAACGGAATCACAGGCCGGATCTGACGTGGGCGCGTTGGCCTCAAAGGCGATTGACAACGGCGATGGCACTTTTGCGATTAGTGGGCAGAAGATTTTTATCAGCTGGGGCGATAATGATTTTGTAACGAATGTCTGCCATTTGGTGCTGGCACGGTTGCCTGACGGGGTGGCCGGGACCAAGGGGATTAGCCTGTTTCTGGTGCCAAAGTACCTGCCCGATGCGGATGGTAATGCTGGGGTGGCGAATGGTGTCAAAGTGGTGTCACTAGAGCATAAATTGGGGTTACATGGCTCTCCGACCTGCGTAATGCAGTTTGATGGCACGATCGGCTGGCTGGTGGGCGCTGAAAACGGCGGAATGGCAGCGATGTTCACCATGATGAACAATGCGCGTCTTGGCGTTGGCGGGCAGGGCATTGGCGTGGCCGAGGGTGCGTTTCAACTCGCGCTGTCCTATGCGATGGAGCGTAAACAGGGGCGTACTCCGCCCGGGACTGGTGGCACAATCGGTGATCATGCGGATGTGCGCCGCATGCTGATGGCGATGAAGGCTGATCTGTTCGCGGCACGGGCGATTTCAGCGTCTTGTGCGGTGGCTATTGATATGCAGACCGCCACAGGTGAGGCGGATTGGGCGACACGGGCGGCATTGTTGACTCCGATCGCCAAAGCATTTGGCACCGAAGTGGGCATGCAGGCCGCCGAGTCCGGTGTTCAGGTGCATGGCGGTATGGGGGTGATTGAGGAAACTGGCGCCGCACAATATGCACGTGATGTGCGGGTGACAGCGATCTACGAGGGCACCAATGGTATTCAGGCGATGGATCTTGTGGCGCGCAAGATGATGGATGGCGGCGAGGCTGCAATGCGACTGATGGATGAGATCGAGGCGCGCGCTGAAGTGGCCCGTGCAACTCTGCCAGAGTTGGCGGAAGCAGTTTGGCAGGCTACTGAATCGTTGCGCGAAGCCACTGAATGGCTGACGGCTCAGGGGGATATGAACGACCGATTCGCTGGCGCAGTGCCATATTTGCGGGCCTTTGCACGGGTATTGGGCGGGCATTATCATCTGGCGGCGGCATTGGCCGAGCCAAAGGGGACGCGGGCCGTATTGGCGCAATTCTACATCACCCGATTGTTACCGGAACATGTCGGGTTGCTGATGCAGGCTCAATGTGGTTCGGAAGGTCTTTACGGCCTTGACCTGACCGCCTTGGAGGGCTGAAATATGGATAGTTCAAAACCTGAGGGTATTCGTTATCCGTGGGCGACACCGCCAGAGTTTGGCGAATTTATCGAAGTCGCCAAGGGCGTGTTGTGGATACGACTGCCTTTGCCGATGAAGCTGGATCATGTGAACGTTTACGCGCTGGATGATGGTGACAGTTGGACGGTTGTTGATACCGGGTTTGCCTCAAACAAGACGCGGGAGCTTTGGACTTCGTTGATCAACGGGCCGCTGGCAGGCAAACCTGTGCGGCGGGTGATTGTCACGCATCATCACCCGGATCACGTTGGGCTCGCCGGGTGGTTCCAATCAGAGCACGATGTGGAATTGGTGACGACGCGCACGGCCTGGCTGTTTGCACGCATGTTGCTGCTAGACGAGCAAGCCGCGCCAACCGCTGAAACAATTGCATTTTACAAAAGCGCTGGGATGGACCCTGATATCCTGGCCAAACGGATCACCGATCGACCGTTTAATTATGCTGATATCGTGGCCCCTATGCCGCTTGGTTTTACCCGTATCATGCAGGGCGACAGTATTAAAATGGGTGGTCGCATCTGGGATATCCATATCGGCAATGGTCACGCCCCGGAACATGCCACGTTTTGGAGCCGGGATGACAATTTGGTGTTGTCTGGTGACCAGATACTGTCGTCGATCAGCCCCAATATTGGGGTCTATGCGACAGAACCAAATGCTGACCCGCTGGCGGGCTGGCTTGAGGCCTGTGAACGATTGTCCTTGTTGGCTCGCGCTGATCAAATCGTTCTGGGCGGGCATAAACTTCCCTTCACCGGGTTGCCGTTTCGGATGCGCCAGTTGATCGACAATCATCACAAAGCATTGGTGCGGCTTGTGGATTTCCTTGAGACTCCCAAAGCCGCTGCAGAGTGCTTTGTACCGCTGTTTAAGCGCAAGATTGGCGAAGGTGAATATGGTCTGGCATTGGCCGAAGCGGTGGCGCATGTGAACCATTTATTCCACAATGGTCAGGTAAGCCGCAGTCGGCGCGATGACGGGGCGTGGCTGTATCAACGCAAGGGGTGACGTCATGGACAACAAAATCGCGACGACGGCCGAGGCCGCTGAGGCCGAAGTTCTGCCCCGCAGACATGAAGTGCACGCCGATCCCGAGACCAAGGTCGACCTAAAGGATTTGCCCAAAGGCATGCAAAAACCGGTTGCCGACAAAAGTCCGGCACAGTGGGCCTATGAGCGGATAATTCTATATATTCGCAACTTTGAAGAGCAGCTTGATGGCGAACATGAGGTTGCTATTGGTTTTACCGGAGGCGACGCGGGCGTGCTGCGGATCGAGGGCATGGGCTATTTCGATCCGGACATCGTGACTTTTTATGGCAGCGACGATATGGGCACAAAAACCCAACTTATTCAGCATGTCAGCCAGCTCAACGTGATGCTGCGGGCGCTGCCTAAACCAAAAGAATCGCCCATGCCTTCGCGAATCGGATTTCGATTGGCGGCAGAGCTGGACAAGGATTAAGTGTAGCCAACGCACCACGACCGGGGCGAATTCCATCAAATGCCCCCAAAGTTACCAACTGCGCGCGATTGACGTGGTGACAGCGAATTGAGAATACAGTATTGACGCGGAAACATAGATTGCAGGAGCCCGACAGATGGCAGATCACAAGCACGGCGAAATGGACAGCCAAGTACAGAACGACACCTTTAACGGCTTTATGCACGCAATGAAGGTGATGACGGCTATCATCATTGGAATTTTGGTTTTCATGGCCATTTTTACAACCTGATCGCATGACCTCTTTTATTCGTATTTTGTTTGGCCTGACTGTTTTAGGGCTGACCCTGTCCGGGTGTGCCACGGGCACGCCCAACGCTGATCCGGCGACGATCGCGGCGGTGTCCTACCGTGACCCCGGGCCGAAATCCATGACTCTTTACACGATGGTCAACAACCGCAGCGGCTCGGGTGCGCATTCGGGGCTGGTCATTGCATCATCAGAAACGATTCTGTTTGATCCGGCGGGGTCGTTCTATCTGGATGGTATTCCTGAACGCGATGATGTGTTGTACGGAATAAATCCGGGTATTGAATGGGCATACAAAAGCGCGCACGCCCGCACATCGCATCATGTGGTTGTGCAGACCGTACCACTCACTCCGCAACAGGCCGCGGTGGCCTATCAGCTTGCGGTGCAAAACGGTTCGGTGGGTTCGGCGTTCTGTTCCAATGCGACATCTTCATTGATCAGCAAGATACCAGGCTTTGAAAACATCAAGACGACGCTTTCTCCTAAGAATCTGTCTAAGCAGTTTGGGGCTTTGCCTGGGGTGAAAACCGAACGGTATTTTGAGGATGACAGCCCCGATCTTGAGGCAGCTTTGGCTGCTGGCTACAAAGCGCCTGTATCAACCGAATAAATACAAAAAAGTCAAAAGAGTGGCCGCGCCGCTACCCATGCCCGCGATCACGTTTTTGGTGAAATACCCAACAGCAACTGTCACCGCAGCCGCCGCCAAACGCGCCGGATCCGGATGCCCGTCCGTGGCGTTGGGCCAGATCACCAGCGGTGTGACCAACGCCGGTAAAATTGCCACCGCAGTATAACGTAAATGTCGCAATAGCCACGGCGGCAGCGGCCGATCACCGACTAATCCGATAAACACAAAGCGCAGGGCAAAGCTGCCCACGGCCATGCCGATGATGACGATCCAAAGCGTGGTTGGGTCAGGGGCACCGTTGGTCATGGGCGTGTCTTGCGGTGTTCGAGCGCCAATTCGGTCTGCGCCCCGGCCATCATAGCAATAATCCCGGCAACGATCAGCCCGAGGTTAAACGGCAATCCGGCGGCCAGAATGGATGTGATACAGGCCACGACCGCCGCCACTATATGCGCAGGCGTACGCAGCATTGGCGCAATCATCGCCAAAAATGCAATCGGTAGGGCGAAATCGATGGCCAGGCTGTCCGGGATACGCGTGCCCAGCACAGCGCCCATGAAGGTGAACAAATACCACATCGGGGCCAGAGGTGCGACGACGCCGAAGAAATAGGCCATGCGTTCGGCGGTGGTCATCTCGGGACGAGCCTCATACATCGCGACCGAACAGGCATAGGATTGATCAACGGTGAAATACGCCGCAATCGCGCGTTGCCATAATGGCGCGGCGCCCAGATAGGGGGTTAATGACGCCGAATACATCGCCATCCGCATGTTTACCGCCAGCGCCGAGGCCAGAACAATCAGCACCGGTGCATGTTCCTGCATCAATTGCAGAGCGGTGAATTGCGCGGCGCCGGCGAAAACTGTGATGGCGAAAATCATCGTTTCGGTCAGATTTAGCCCGGTTTCAGTGGCTAGAACGCCGAACAATGTACCAAACGGGGCGGCGACCAATACAAACGGAACGCCGTGCTGAAAGCCGGTCCAGAACCAGGATTTGGAGGTGGTGGATGCCATGTGTTGCCTCTAGTGTTATATCTGCATTAGCTGTCATTTTAGGGGGATGCAATTGTCCAGAAACGACGACATCAATGATTTCCTGATTGCCCCGGATCCGTCGCGCGCCGGATTGACCCGCCCGGTTGAGGGATGTGACCAGAATGGCGTGCTCCAGACCATTTCCGTGGTCGAGGAACGGCCGCTGACGATCTATTTGAACTCACAGGAAATTGTGACGGCAATGACGATCGGCGATTACCCCGAATATCTGGCGCTTGGTTTCCTGCGCAATCAGGGCATGTTGCTGGACGATGACGACATTACCGGCGTCGATTATGACGATGACCTCGAGGTGGTTGTGGTGCGCACGACGCGCAAAACCAGCTATGAAGAAAAGCTAAAGAAAAAGACCCGTACCAGTGGCTGCGCCGTTGGCACCGTCTTTGGCGACATGATGGAGGGCTTGGACGGGGTGCAATTGCCTGCGACGCCAGTGCGCACCTCGTGGCTTTATGAATTGGCGGCACGGATTAATCGCACACCATCTTTGTACCTAGAAGCAGGGGCGATTCATGGCACGATACTGTGCCGCGAAAACGTACCGCTGGTCTATATGGAGGACGTGGGGCGGCATAATGCGGTCGATAAAATCGCCGGTTGGATGCTGCGCCATGACCGGGTCGCGGATGACAAGATACTATATACAACGGGGCGGCTGACCTCGGAAATGGTAATTAAGACGGCGCTGATGGGCATCCCGGTGCTGGCCTCGCGGTCGGGTTTTACCGCCTGGGGTGTTGAGATAGCGCGCGAGGTTGGGCTGACACTGATTGGCCGGATGCGCGGGCAGCGGTTTATTTGTTTGGCGGGCGAGGATCGGTTGATCCGCGATATTGATCCGGCGAGTGTGAAGGTTGAGGATGGCAAACATCGGCGTAAAGGCGGGCGCGGATGAACGGTAGATTTATTGTTTTGATGTCCTGTGCTGTTGGGAAACGGAAAATTTCTAATGTCCCGGTTTGTTTTCTTTTAGAGAAAATGGCTGTGGCAGCGATTGAAAAGGTGGATGAAACATGACGGTGTCGCAGCCCCTTGGTGTTATTTTGGCAGGTGGTCTTGCCCGGCGTATGGGCGGCGGTGACAAAGGCTTGCTGCGGCTTGGCGGCCAGTCATTGCTGTCGCGTGTCATTGACCGTTTAGAGCCGCAGGTGGCGGATTTGGCGCTAAATGCCAATGGCGATGCAACCCGGTTTGCGACCCATGGATTGCCGGTGATCGCCGACAGTGTCGACGGATTTGCGGGCCCTTTGGCCGGAGTTCTGGCCGGGCTGGACTGGGCTGCGGAACAAGGCGCCGACAGCATTGTCACAGCCGCCGCAGACACGCCGTTTTTCCCCTGTGATCTGGTGCCGCAATTGCTGTTGGCAGGCGAGGGGATGGATTTACCGTTGGTTCTGGCCGCCACGCCGGACGCGAAGCGCGGGCAGGTGCGGCATCCGACATTTGGCCTTTGGCCGGTGGCACTGCGTGATGATCTGCGCGCCGCTTTGAACGATGGTTTGCGCAAAGTCGTGATGTGGAGCGATCGGCATAATGGCCGCGAGGCGTTGTTTCCGGTGGGTCGGTTTGATCCGTTTATTAACGTTAACACGCCCGAGGATCTGGTGGCTGCTGAAACAATATTGAAAGGCACGACATGAGGGTTTATGGCGTCGTCGGTTGGAAAAACGCAGGCAAGACCGGCCTGATGGAACGGCTGGTCGCCGAGATCACCGGGCGCGGGTTCACTGTGTCGACGGTCAAACACGCGCATCATAGCTTTGATGTCGATCATGCGGGCAAAGACAGCTTTCGTCACCGGGTGGCCGGTGCGACCGAGGTGCTGTTAGCCTCGCGTAACCGCTTTGCCCTGATGCATGAGTTGAAGGGCGAAGACGAGGTGGAATTGGCGATGCTGCTGGCCAAACTCGCCCCTGTCGATCTGGTGTTGATCGAAGGCTATAAACGCGACAGTCATCCCAAGATCGAGGCGCATCGTGCTGAGACCGGCAATGCGCTGATCGCACGGGATGATCCAAGCATCCGGGCGGTGGCCAGCGATGTCACGCTTGATCTGGATCGGCCGGTGTTTGATCTGAATGACACAGACGGGATCGCGAATTTCATCTTGGCTGAGGTCGGATTGTGAGCCCGTCTGCCCGAGCAAAGATATGGCGGGCGACATGATAACGCCGCCGCCGCTGCGCAACGATTGTTTTGCATTGCCTGCGGGCGTTCGTTGGACGCCGGTGGATCAGGCCCTTGCGTTGCTGAGGAATCGCCTGTCGGTGGTCTGCGGCGTTGAACTGGTGCTTTTGGCGGCGTCTTTGGGCCGGGTGTTGGCGGCCGATGTCATTGCTGCGCGTTCAAACCCGCCTTTGGCCAACAGTGCTGTGGATGGTTATGGCTTTGCCGGGGCGATCCCCGAGGGCGCGCATGTGATGCCTTTGATTGCGGGCAGGGCTGCTGCGGGTGGGGCATTTGAGGGTGCTGTTCCGGCGGGTTCTGCGGTGCGGGTGCTGACCGGCGCGGCGCTGCCGGACGGTGTAGAGACAGTTATTTTGCAAGAGGATGTGACGGTTGGGGAGGACGAGATCGCCTTTCATGGACCGTTGAAAGCCGGGGCTAACGCGCGCCAGGCGGGCGAAGACGTGACGGTCGGCGATCTGGCCTTGCAACAGGGCCGGGTGTTGACGGCGGCGGATCTGGCGTTGCTGTCGGCGGTGGGCGTGGCGCAGGTATCGGTGTTTCAGCGGTTGCGGGTGGCCGTTCTGTCGACTGGCGATGAGCTGGTTGAACCGGGGGATGCGGTGTTGCCGGGGTCGGTATTTGATGCCAATCGCCCGATGTTGCTGGCGATGTTGCACCAGTTTGGCTTTGACGCGGTTGATATGGGCCGGGTTGGCGATGATCGCACGGCGTTGCGGTCGCGGCTGGATCAGGCGGCGGCGCAGGCGGATGTGATCGTGACCAGTGGCGGCGCGTCTGCGGGGGACGAAGACCATGTCTCGGCGCTGTTGCAAGAGGCCGGTGCGATGCAGCAATGGCGTATTGCGGTGAAACCTGGGCGGCCTTTGGCACTGGGGTTGTGGGGCGGCAAACCGGTGTTTGGGCTGCCCGGTAATCCGGTGGCGGCGATGGTCTGTACCTTGGTGTTTGCATGGCCCGCGATGGGGGTTTTGGCGGGGATGGCATGGCACGAGTCGCAGGGGTTCGACGTGCCTGCGGCGTTTGAGAAACGCAAGAAACCGGGGCGGCGTGAGTATCTGCGGGCGCGGATCAGGAACGGGCAGGCCGAGGTTTTTGCCTCAGAAGGTTCTGGGCGGATCAGCGGGCTGAGCTGGGCCGAAGGGCTGGTTGAGCTTGGTGATGAGGCGCGGGATATTCAGGTGGGCGATTTGGTGCGGTATATTCCGTATGGTGGATTTGGGTTGTAGAGTTCTGGGGACCGCAAAGCCGTTAATCTGTCCATCGAAATTGATAAAACCCCAACCAAAGGTGCGCACAACGGCGCACCTTACAGAGTTAGTTGCGCCGTTGTGCGCGTTGCTCCAAAGCTTCCAGCGGTACGATTTCGAGGGCACGTTGGTGGGTGGCCGTTAGGTTGACGCGCGGGGCGCAACCTTCGTCAAAGGCCTGCATGAAACGGGCCGCACAAAGGCACCAGAGGTCGCCGGTTTTTAGCCCGGCAAAGCCGAGTTCGGGCCGCGGTGTCGACAGGTCGTTGCCGACATATTTGGAATAGGCAAGGAATTCGTCGGTCATCACCGCGCAGACCGTGTGGCTGCCCTGATCTGCTGTACAGGTGTTGCAATGCCCGTCGCGGAAAAATCCGGTCATGGGATCGGATGAGCAGGGCGACAATGCCCCGCCCAGTACGTTGATGGGATTATCTGGTTCCATTATTGCAGACCTTCGATGATTTGACGGAAAATTTCAACATTGATTTTGCTGACGCCTTTGGCGCGGAAATGGCGGTCGGCCCCGGTGGTGACAATGGCAACGCCTGCGAGTTGGTCGAAATAGAGGTATTGGCCATAGATGCCTTGCGCCTGAAATTCGCCCGCGTGTGATCCGACGGGGATCCACCATTGGTAGCCATAGCCGATTTTACCCTCGGCCGTTGGCGCGCTTGGGCTGGTCGAGGCGGCGATCCAGTCGGCCGGGACAATTTGTTTGCCGCCATATTCGCCGTTGTTCAGGATCATTTTGGCGAACCGGGCATAGTCACGGGTGGTCAGGCTGATGCCGCCCAGAACAAAGGCGACGCCACTGCCATCAGTCAGGTAATAGCCGTCGTGTTCCTGTCCCAACGGGGCGATGATTTTCTGGGACAACAGGTCGGGGATCGACCGTCCGGTGGCCCCACGCACGATCATGCCGATGACATGGGTGTCGATGGAGACATATTGCCAGGTTTCGCCGGGGGTGGCAAAGCTGTCGGTGAAACTGGCGGTAAAGTCGTCCAATGTGCCGCCCAATGCCAGCGCACGGCCCATGCGATTGATGTCGGAATCATAGTTCAGATAGTCTTCGTCAAAGGTGATGCCGCTGGCCATGTTTAGCACGTTACGGATGCTGGCATTCTCATAGGCGCTGCCCGTAAGCTGCGGTGCGTATTTGGTGACCGGATCGTCAAGTGAGGCGATTTTGCCCTCATCCACGAGGACGCCGAACAGTGCCGACAGATAGCTCTTGGCCAAGGACCAAGAGATGCGGCGGTCGTCTGGGGCGGTGCCAAGGTAGTAGTCTTCAAATACGATTTCGCCGTCTTTGAGAACGAGGAGCGAGGTGACGCTGCGATCGGTGATCCACGTCGCGACCTGAGGCGGCAAGGTCATGGCTGTGCCGGTGGGCAGGTCGCTGACCGGGCCGGTGCCGCGCGAAATCGGCGTGCTCAGGAATGCGGCGTCCATATGCGAAAAATTGTTGACGATCTTTTCCTCTGAAAACAGCGAATTCACCGCCAACAGGCGGGTAATTTCTTCGCGTTTCCAAAAGCCTATGACGGCGGCGGCAAGGATGAGGGCCAGCAGAATTCGGCCAAGCCATTTACCGATTGAGCGCATGAGAAATCTCCTGTGTGTGGGCGGATCAGGAAACAATGGATGTCGCCGTGGCGCAAATAAAACGTAGGGGCAGGGCGCTATTGGGCTGTCCAATGTACCCAACGGCCGTGAAAATCTATGCGCCCTAGGGTGATACGTAGGTCACCGGGCCAGAGGCGCAAAGTCAAGGACGCGCCGGGGGTGTTTCCGTCTGCCTCCATCCGTAACCACGCCAGTGGCGCATCAGCGGTGGCGCGTTGGCCTGCAGCTTTGATCAGGGCGGCGCCACGGGATTGGACCGGGGCCGGGAAATATTGCCAGGCAATGGTGTGATAGATCAGATGAATGTGGCCAGGTTTTGCGGTGCTCAGACGCGGTGCGAGCCAGTCAATGGCATCGCCCTTGTCGACCTTGGCGTCAAGGACGGCGATGGCTTTGCGGGTGAGGTCCAAGCGGTGGGGCTGATCGGGCCAGAGATAGGCAAACAGGCGCAGGGCGTCGTCCGGGGCGTCGGCATTCACGGGATTGAGGTCAACGCCACGCCGTTCTGTGACGTGGATTTGGGTCGGGGCAGGCGTGGGTCCGGTCCAGTCTGGCGACAAGGTCAGAGCGGGGTTAGCCGGGCCAAGGATATGCTGGCCAGTGTCTAGCGCAAAACGATCCCACATCAGGTTCAGCCCACCGCTGGCGCCGAGTTCTGAGGTGATAAACGGCAGATCGTGACGCGCGGCGATCCAGTGGGCGGCGGCGATCAGCGCGGCGCTGCGGCGGACTTCGTTGGTTTGCGGCGGGCTTTTGATCCAGTCGCGCATGAAATCCTGATGCTGGATAAGCGCGGTCAGAACCTCTTTGATCAGGGTGGTATCTGAGGCAGAGTGGGGCGGGTAAACATCACGTAAACGGGGCGCGCGATCGGTTAGGGCAAGGGCGTGCAGGCCGGCGGCGATGCGAAGCGGCAGGGAGACGCCACTGGGGCCGATATCGCCGGTCCATTTGGCGCAAATTTGTCCAAGCGGGCTGTTGTCGGGCCATTTATCGGCCAACGTGGTGAGCATTTGGCCCATGAAGGGAGAGCCCAGCCCGGCACAAGTGGTGCCTTGAAGGCGCAGGGCGTCGCGGATGGTCATTTGAATTTATCCATCAGGTTTTGCAAAGGCGAGCGGTTTGG
>JBLHMP010000020.1:0-48898 GCA_047623555.1 Granulosicoccus sp. | reverse complement strand
ACACAGGCCAGAAGTTCACGACGGTCTTCTTGGGAAAGAAATTTGGGGCAGATCATAGCCGAAGGAGAATCCATTTCCCCTCGAACATCAACAACCTCTTCGGGTTCTTAAGGAGTCGCAGTATATTCCTTCTTTTGTTCCAAAATATCCACGGGAGAGCGCGAGAGGGCCGTCAGCTCTCTCGTTCCCGCCTTAACACTCACGCCCCGACCTGTGCCTTGAGCTCAAGCCGTCGCGCATGCAAAACTGGCTCGGTATAACCGGATGGTTGCACCCGGCCCTTGAACACCAGGTCACAGACCGCCTGAAAGGCAATCCCGTCAAACCCCGGCGCCATCGGATGATAACTTGGATCGCCCGCGTTCTGCCCATCCACAACGGCCGCCATTTTGTGCATCGCCGCCATAACCTGCGCCTCATCAACAATGCCATGATGCAGCCAATTGGCCAACGCCTGACTGGATATCCGGCAGGTGGCGCGGTCTTCCATTAGGCCGACGTTGTGAATGTCCGGCACCTTTGAGCACCCGACCCCCTGATCAATCCAACGCACCACATAGCCCAAAATACCCTGAGCATTGTTCTCAATCTCTTGCGCGATCTTGTCGTCATCCAGCTTTCGTGCGCCCAACAACGGAATTTTCAGCAAATCCTTTAGCGTACCGCGCGCGCCATCTGCGGCAATCTCGTCCTGCCGTTCCATCACGTCGATCGCGTGGTAATGCGTCGCGTGCAACGTCGCCGCAGTTGGCGACGGCACCCAGGCACAGGTCGCCCCAGCCTGCAAATGGCCGATCTTCATCTCAAGCATATCAGCCATAAGCTCCGGCATCGCCCACATACCTTTGCCAATCTGCGCATGCCCTTTCAGGCCACATTCCAGGCCGATATCGACATTGCGATCTTCATAAGATGCAATCCACGGCGTCATCTTAATATCACCCTTGGGCAACATCGGACCGGCCTCCATCGAAGTATGAATTTCATCCCCCGTCCGGTCCAAAAATCCGGTGTTAATAAAGGCAACCCGCCGTTTGGCGGCGCGAATACATTCTTTCAGGTTCACACTGGTACGGCGTTCTTCGTCCATAATGCCGAGCTTGACCGTGTCCTGCGGCAGGCCAAGAATATCCTCAACCATACTAAATATCTCGTCGGTAAACGCCACTTCTTCGGGGCCGTGCATCTTTGGTTTGACAATATAGACCGACCCGGTGACTGAATTGCCACCATCACGTTGCAGGTCATGCATGGCAATCAGCGTTGTCACCAATGCATCCATCAATCCTTCGCCAATTTCCAGCCCGTCGCGGTCCAGAATGGCCGGGTTGCTCATCAAATGGCCAACATTTCGCACCAACATCAACGACCGCCCCTTAAGGCGCGCCGTCGCCCCTGTCGGCGTGGTATAGTCAATGTCATCCGCCAGTTTGCGCACAAAGCTGCGTCCGCCTTTGGTCAACTCTTCCATCAGATCGCCACGCATCAGGCCCAACCAGTTGCTATAGGCAACAATCTTGTCCTCGGCATCAACGGTGGCAACGCTGTCTTCGCAATCCATGATCGTGGTCACTGCCGCCTCAAGCCGTACATCGGCAATGCCGGCCGGATCAATCTTGCCAATGGCGCTATCTGCGTCCAGCATGATCTGAATATGCAGACCATTATTGTTTAGCATCACAAATCCGGGCTTGCCCGCCGCGCCACCAAAGCCGCTCAGCCGATCCGGTTCTGCCAAGGCCGGAACCAGCGCGCCGTTAACAACCTGCACGCTGGACACATCCGCCCAGCTGCCTGCCGCCAATGGCACCGCGCCGTCGAGAAAGTTCTTGGCCCAGGCAATCACCCGCGCACCGCGTGCCTCACTGTAGCCACCTGCCGCGGGCAGATCGCCCAGCGCATCCGAGCCATAGAGCGCGTCATACAGGCTGCCCCAGCGGGCATTCGCCGCGTTCAGGGCAAACCGGGCGTTGGTCACTGGCACAACCAGCTGTGGGCCGGGCAATGTCGACATCTCCGGGTCAACATTGAGCGTCTCAATGGTGAAATCATCACCTTCTGGCACCAGATAGCCAATCTCGCGCAGAAACGCGGTATAGTCGGCAGCATCCAGCGCCTGATCTTTGTGGGCAATATGCCAGGCATCAATCTGGCCCTGCAATTCGGCCCGCCGCTCTAGCAGCGCGCGGTTTTTCGGGCCCAGCTCATGTACGATCTGCGACAGACCGGACCAAAACGTATCGGCACTGACACCAGTGCCCGGCAACGCTTTTGTCTCGATAAACGTCACCAATTCAGGGGCCACCTGCAATCCACTCTTGCCCAACCGTTCACTCATTGCAGATACCTTTTATGTAATTGTGCGCCATTGTATACCGGGGCGTCATGTAAAGCCAAAACCGTCCAGAGGCAACACATTGGCCTGAAAACATGACCACCTCCTGCGACGATGCCCGCAGGGCAGAGGAGCGCGCCACCGTGAAACGTCGCTTGCAGCCCGCAAGCATAGTTTCTAACGTCGGCAAAACCCCACATAACAAGGTCGCACCCCATGTCCCAAACCATCTTCCTTAAGGATTACACCCCGTTCGGCTTTTTGGTAGAGTCGGTCCACCTGACATTTGATCTCGCGCCCAACGCCACCCGCGTTACCAGCAAAATCGCCTTTCGCCCCAATCCCGACGCCAGCGACCACATATTTTTCCTGCATGGTGAAAACCTGACCCTGATCCGGGCCAGCATCGATGGAACCGCCATAACCCCGGACCTGACGGACCAGGGCCTGACCTGCCCGGTGCCCGATGCGCCATTCATCTTTGAGGCCGAAGTCGAAATTGATCCGGCCAACAACACCGCGTTGGAAGGTCTTTATATGTCAAACGGCATGTACTGCACCCAGTGCGAGGCCGAAGGCTTTCGCAAAATCACCTACTACCCCGACCGCCCCGACGTGATGAGCATATTCACCGTCACCATCAACGGCCCTCACCCGGTGCTGCTGTCCAACGGCAACCCACAAGACAGCGACAATCATACCGCCACCTGGCATGATCCCTGGCCCAAACCGGCCTATCTGTTTGCCTTGGTTGCGGGCGATCTGACTGCGCATCCCGGCGCATTCACCACCATGTCGGGCCGCCACGTTGATCTGAACCTTTGGGTGCGCCCCGGCGACGAAGGCAAATGCGCCTTTGGCATGCAGGCGTTGAAATTGTCGATGACATGGGACGAACAGATCTATGGCCGCGAATATGATCTGGATGTGTTCAACATCGTTGCAGTGGATGATTTCAACATGGGCGCGATGGAAAATAAGGGCCTGAACGTCTTTAACTCTTCTGCTGTTCTGGCTTCGCCTGAAACCTCAACAGATATGAATTTTCAGCGTATCGAAGCCATCATTGCACATGAGTATTTCCACAACTGGACCGGCAATCGCATCACCTGCCGTGATTGGTTCCAGCTCTGCCTGAAAGAAGGGCTAACGGTGTTCCGCGATGCCCAGTTCACCTCGGATATGCGGTCCGAACCGGTGAAACGCATCAGCGATGTGATTGACCTGCGCGCGCGCCAGTTTGCCGAAGACAACGGGCCTTTGTCGCATCCTGTGCGCCCCGAGAGCTTTGAAGAGATCAACAATTTCTACACCGCCACGGTCTATGAAAAAGGCGCCGAAGTCATTGGCATGTTGAAACGTCTTGTCGGTGATGCCGCCTATGCCGAGGCGCTGGATTTGTATTTCGCCCGCCACGACGGTCAGGCCTGTACCATCGAGGATTGGCTGACGGTGTTTCATGATGTCACCGATCGCGACTTTAGCCAGTTCAAACGCTGGTATTCGCAGTCCGGCACCCCGCGCCTGAATGTACAGGAAACATGGGCGGGCGGCACATTCACCCTGACCTTTGCACAGTCCACCCCCACCGGCACTAACGCCGCGCCAACGCAGCCACAGGTGATCCCAATCCATGTTGGCCTGTTGGCTCAAAACGGCGACGAAGTCCGCGCCACCGAAATGCTGGAAATGACCGGGGCCACGCAGTCGTTCACCTTTGACGGTTTGGCCAGCAGACCAGTGCCGTCGATCCTGCGTGGCTATTCCGCCCCGGTGATCTTACAGCATGATGCCGCCAATCCGGCATTTCTGCTGGCCCATGACACCGACCCGTTTAACCGATGGGAGGCCGGGCGCGCCCTTGCCAGTGCCACGCTGATCGACATGGCCACAAACGGCGCGACGCCGGATGGCGACTATCTTGATGGTATGCTGGCAATGTTGCGCGACGACACGCTTGAGCCAGCCTACCGCGCGCTAATGCTGGGTCGACCGGATCAATCCGAACTTGCCAGCACCCTGGCCGAGGCCGGGACTGTTCCAGACCCTATGGCTTTATGGACTGCCGCAGAAACGCTCAAGCAGGCATTTGCACAGCACGCACAGGATGTTTTGCCGCGTATCTTTGCACAATCACAAATCGAAAGCGCCTATGCGCCTGATGCTGAACAATCCGGCAAACGCTCGCTGGCGGGGGCGACGCTGTCCTACATCACCCGTCTGGATGGCGGCGCACAGGCAGCGGCGCAATACAAAGCTGCCGACAATATGACCCTGCAATTGTCCGCACTGTCGTGCCTGCTGGCCGCAGGCCGGGGCGAGACCGAATTGGCGGCGTTTTATGAGCAGTGGAAACATGACCGTTTGGTGATCGACAAATGGTTCAGCCTTCAGGTGGTCCTTGCCGCGCCAGACAAGGCCGCAGCCGTTGCGGGCGGTCTGACCAAACATGCCGATTTCAACTGGAAAAACCCCAACCGGTTCCGCTCTACGCTTGGTGCGCTCACGATGAACCATGCCAGTTTTCATGCCGCTGATGGCGCCTGTTACACATTGCTGGCCGATTGGTTGATCCGGCTTGACCCGCTCAATCCACAGACCACCGCCCGTTTGTGTCGCGCCTTTCAGACGTGGCGGCAATATGACGGCAACCGGCAGGCGTTGATCAAAACCCAGCTTGAACGCATTGCCGCATCGCCCGATTTGTCGCGTGATACCAACGAGATGATAACCCGGATGTTGGGCGCCTAAACCATGCGCAAAACGCTTCTTGTGACCGGAGCCGCCGCCGGAATCGGCGCGGCAACCGCCCGGATGGCGGCCACGCGCGGCTATGATCTGGCGCTAAACTATCGCAGTGACCGCGCCGGAATCGATGCGGTAGCGGCAGACTGCAAAGCCGCTGGCGCCCGGGTGATCCTGTGTGCTGCGGATGTGGCGCGGCCCGAAGACATCGACCGCATGTTTGCCCAGATCGACGATGAATTCGCCCGACTTGACGCCATGGTGAACAATGCCGGTGTGGTCGACCAAATCGCCCGGGTGACTGACCTGACCCATGACCGGCTGCGCCGCATGTTCGACATCAACGTTATTGGCGCCATTCTGGTCGCCAAAGAGGCGGTATTGCGAATGCAAAAACAAGGCACAGGTGGCGCCATCGTCAATGTGTCCTCGGCGGCGGCGCGGCTTGGTTCGGCCAATACGTTTGTTGACTATGCGGCCTCTAAGGCGGCCATCGACATCTTTACCAAAGGTCTGTCCGATGAGGTGGCGGGCAACAACATCCGCGTCAACGCGGTGCGCCCCGGCATCATCGACACCGCGCTGCACGGCAAAGCCGGTAAACCCGACCGCGTTGAAACCATTGGTCCCATGGCACCTATGAAACGGGCCGGAACGGCGGACGAAGTCGCCGACGCGATCCTGTACCTGCTGTCTGATCAGGCGTCTTATATCACCGGCACGACGCTGGACGTCACCGGCGGGCGGTGATGGACGACCACTATTCCTTTGCCCGTCAGGGCCGATCACGACGCACCGCACTGATACTGTTGGCAATCTATGGGGCCTGTATTGCTGCTATTGTGCTGCTTGCTGCAGCATGGTGGCTTATGGCGATATTCATGCTCTTGACGATCCCGGCGGTTTTGGATTTGTGGCGCAATCCAAAATCCGGGCTGGAGCTGACGCAAACAAAACTGATCTGGTTCACCGGGCGACGACAGGGTTCGTTGAATTTCAGCGAGATCGACAGGATGCGGTTTGACACGCGCTGGGATTTCTCGGTGCGGGTCACTGCCATCCTGAACACCAAAAAGCGGCTGCGCCTGGCCTATGAATCGCTGCCCCCCCATCACCAGTTTGAGGCCGAATTGCAGGCGCGTGGCGTGACGGTGGTGCGGCACCATTTCGTGGTTATTTGACGCTGCAATCCCACCCCGCGCAAAACCGCCTTCGCGGACCTTCGCCTGTTGCACTAAAATTAACATACCAGCCAGATTTCTCCTTGGCTTTGCCATGATTGCGCCCAATTGCACGCCCATATTCAATTTCAGTCAAGTTTAACGCCAACAATGTTCCGGAAATTTCATGTTTGATCATTCCCGTTTTATCAAGTCCCCTGCTATCGAAGCATTTACTTCGCGTTTTGGCCGTCCAAAACAACCACGTGTCGCTCCTCAAAAAGTGCAGAGCCAGTCGGTATCGCTCGAAAAATTTCTGAGCATTCCGGTCTGCGGAGGCAGTTTTGAAAGCAGCGCCCAACGATACGGCCAGTTTCTGGCGCGTCAGGATCGCTGGGAGGATCTGTCCACGGCGGTACATCAGGCCGATCAGAATCGGGAAACCACATCTGGCGGCATGCCGGTCGCTGATCTGCTGACCTATGGCGCCCGTGCCGATGTTGTACGATCCGTCGAACATGCCCTGATGGATGGCAAAACCGCAAATGACCGGTGTTTGTTGGACGGGATCAACGGGCTCGAGGCGGTGCGCCGCGAACATCCCAACGATTCAGCCATCGCAATGATTTTGGCCCTGGCCCATATCGATATCGGTTGGGCATGGCGTGGACGTGGTTGGGAGGCGACGGTTGCGCATCAGAATCGCAAAAAAATTGCCGCGCATTTGGATCGGGCCACAATCATTCTAGCGCCCTATTGCGGCATCCAGTTGAACAGCCCGGCGCTGGTTTCGGCCAAATGCGCCCTATTGGCAGGCCAGAACAACCCGCATCTGCACGTTGCCGATGAATACGAAGCCCTGATTGATTTGCACCCGGAAAACCACCGGCACATGCGGGCCATGGGCCATCACCTTTTGCCGCGCTGGTTTGGCTCCTACGACCAGCTAGAACTTGAGGCCCGCCGGACCGCCGCGCGCACCCAGGACATTTGGGGAAACGGCGCCTATACTTGGGTCTATTTCGATGCGATCGCGATGGATGAAAGAGCCTGCGAACGTGTTGACGTGGCCTTTTTCGTTGACGGTTTGCACGACATTGTTGCCGCCCGCCCAGAACAGGAATTTATCAATCTTTTGACGGCATATTGCGCTATCGCTTTGCGCCGAGGCGCTGGCATAAGCGAAGAAGCCGATTTCCCGCGCATGCAGATAAGCGACTGTGCCGACTGGTTGATCCGCGATCACCTGACCGAAGTTCACCCGCTGATCTGGGCCCATGCCGCCGAAGGCTTTGACAACAATGCCCGCATCACCTCGCTGAAACGGTTCGCCGCCCGTGGTCGCGCCGATGCCCTGCACGCCATTGCCAATCAGTTTCGCAAGGAAATCAACAATGGCCAACACGTCACATTCACCCCGGACGGGCCAGAGCTGCATCCTGCATAGCGCTCTTGCCCCGCTTGCGTTGCTGTCCTAGAACCCAGCAAAGCGGAATTTGAGGCGAACCCCATGCTGGACCTGACATACGACCTGCCCAAGATCAAAACCATTGCTGGTGCAAAACACGATTGGGAACTGGTAATCGGCATGGAAGTGCATGCCCAGATCAGCTCAAAGGCCAAGCTGTTTTCCGGAGCATCGACCAAATTTGGCGCCGAGCCCAATTCAAACGTTGCCTTTGTTGACGCGGCCATGCCCGGCATGCTGCCTGTCATCAACGAATATTGTATTGAACAGGCGGTACGCACCGGTTTGGGGCTCAAGGCTGAAATCAATCTGAAATCGGCGTTTGATCGCAAGAACTATTTCTATCCCGACCTGCCGCAAGGCTATCAGATTTCGCAGCTGTATCATCCGATTGTCGGTGAAGGCGAAGTGCTGGTGGAATTGGGAGACGGCACCGCCCGTCTGGTGCGGATTGAACGTATCCACATGGAGCAGGACGCCGGCAAGTCGATCCACGATATGGACCCGACGATGTCGTTTGTTGATCTGAACCGCACCGGTGTGGCGCTGATGGAAATCGTGTCGCGCCCCGACATTCGTGGCCCCGAAGAGGCCGCTGCGTTTATCGCCAAAATGCGCCAGATATTGCGGTATTTGGGCACCTGTGACGGCAACATGCAAAACGGCAACATGCGCGCCGATGTCAACGTGTCGATCTGTCGGCCCGGGCAGTTTGAGAAGTACATGGAAACACAGGATTTCTCGCATCTGGGCACCCGGTGTGAGATCAAGAACATGAACTCAATGCGGTTCATCCAGCAGGCCATTGATGTTGAGGCCCGTCGCCAAATTGCCATTCTTGAAAGCGGCGGCACCGTCGATCAGGAAACCCGGCTGTATGACCCAGATAAGGGCGAAACCCGGTCTATGCGGTCTAAAGAAGAAGCGCATGATTACCGCTATTTTCCCGACCCTGATCTGCTGCCTTTGGAAATTGAACAGGCTTGGGTGGATGATATTGCGGCGACGTTGCCGGAATTGCCGGACGCCAAAAAGGCGCGCTTTATCAAAGAATTTAAACTGTCTGATTATGATGCATCGGTACTGACGGCGGACGTAGATTCGGCCAACTACTTTGAGGCCGTGGCACAGGGGCGTGATGGTAAATTGGCGGCCAACTGGGTCATCAATGAATTGTTTGGCCGGTTGAAAGCAGAAAACCACGACATCGCCGACAGCCCGGTATCGCCCGGCCAGCTAGGCGGGATAATCGAGCTGATTTCTAAGGATGTTATTTCCGGCAAGATCGCTAAGGATTTGTTTGAAATAGTCTATACGACAGGTGGCGATCCTGCCGACATTGTTGAGAGCCGTGGCATGAAGCAGGTGACCGACACCGGCGCAATCGAGGCCGCCGTGGACAAGGTCATCGCAGAGAACCCCGCACAAGTGGAAAAGGCCAAGGCCAATCCAAAACTGGCGGGCTGGTTTGTTGGTCAAGTGATGAAAGACACCGGCGGCAAAGCCAATCCCAAAGCGGTGAATGAGATGGTCAGCAAGAAACTCGCCGAGTAATTCATTGCGTGTTTAGGAGGCGTGGGTTTCCATGCACCCTCCCCCTAAATTCACCGTTTCGAATAATTTGATCAAATTTTTGTGGCCGCAGAAGGCTACCTCCTGTAGACTGGCGTAAACCCAATTGGATACGCCGATCATGGACCTTAGCCAGCTGACCACCCTACGCGTTGCCGCCTGTGATCTGAACGGTCAGATGCGGGGCAAGCGCGTGCCTGTTGCCTATAGTTCAAAGCTCGATAATGGGGCGGTGCGCCTGCCTTTGTCGGTTCTGAACGTCGATTTGTGGGGCTCTGATATTGTTGACAGCCCACTGGTGTTTGCCTCGGGTGACAGCGATGGGGTGCTGCGTCCTACCGGGCGTGGGCCGTTGGTGATGCCCTGGCTGAATCACGCATCGGCGTTGGTTCCGATGCAATTATTTACTGACGAGGGCGCGCCGTTTGCTGGTGATCCGCGCCATGCGTTGCGCACCGTGCTTGACCGATACGATGCACGAGGCTGGCAGGTCGTTGCTGCCACCGAGATGGAATTCACTCTGGTCGATGCCAGTTGCGAGACAGCAAAAACGCCAAAAAACCCGACCACCGGACGTGTGCTGAACACCGAATCCATCCTGTCGCTGGACGAGCTTGATGCCTTTGACAGCTTTTTCACTGAGCTGTACCAATGCTGCGCCGACATGGGCATTCCGGCGCAAACAGCCACCACCGAAGCTGGCGTTGGCCAGTTTGAAATGACGTTGCTGCATCAGGACGCCATGCGGGCCGCCGATGATGCCTGGTTGTTTAAAATCCTGACCCGTGGACTGGCCCGCAACCATGGGATGGCCGCGACATTTATGGCCAAACCCTACGCGGATGACGCGGGCAACGGCATGCATGTGCATTTCTCGGTACTGGACGCTAACGGGCAAAACGTCTTTGCCAATGGCAGTTCCGAGGGCAGCAACATCCTGCATCAGGCCGTCGCCGGATGTTTGGCTGCGATGCCCGCAAGCACGCTAATCTTTGCGCCGTTTGGCAATTCCTATAGTCGTCTGGTGCCCGGCGCCCATGCACCCACCAGCGCCGTTTGGGCCTATGAAAACCGCACCGCCGCGATTCGTATTCCCGGTGGTCCGCCGGTTGCACGGCGCATTGAACACCGTGTTGCCGGCGGTGATGTGAACCCGTATCTGATGCTCGCGGTGGTTCTGGGCGCCGCACTGATCGGCATCGAGGATACCATGACCCCGCCCGCCCCGATCACTGGCAATGCCTACAAAGTCAAAGATGCGGCGCAGCTGGCGCAAAGCTGGGAGCAGGCAATTGACCTGTTCGGGTGCAACCCGCTGATTGCCCGCATCCTGCCTGACCTGTTGATCCGCAATCTGGTGATGACCAAACGCCAAGAGGTTCGCCGTTTTGCTGACCGTGCCCCGGACAGTCATTGGCTTAGCTATCTTGAGGCGGTTTGACACCTCTTGCCCCGGCGCAATGGCTCGGCTAGAATTAATTTGATCAAATTTATGGTGTGTGATGAAAATCGGTATCCTGCAAACCGGCCATGTCCCGGATGTTCTGGTAAAACAGAACGGCAACTATGATCAGATCTTTTCCAACTTTTTGGGCGGCAACGGATTTGAGATCGAAACCTGGCCCGTTGTTGACATGGTGTTCCCGCCAAATGCAGAGGCCGCAGATGGCTGGCTGATCACCGGATCGCGCTTTGGCGTCTATGAAGACCATCGTTGGATTGCGCCACTAGAACAGTTGATTCGCGACATCCATGCGCGCCGTGCGCCATTGATTGGCGTCTGTTTCGGGCATCAGATCATCGCGCAGGCGCTGGGTGGTAAGGTCGAGAAATTCGCCGACGGTTGGGCCGTTGGGCGCACCAACTATGACATGGGTGACAAAACCCTGACGGTGAATGCCTGGCATCAGGATCAAGTCATTGAACCGCCCAAAGAGGCCAAGGTTCTTGGTGGCAATGCGTTCTGCGAAAACGCGGTGCTGGCCTATGGTGACACCATCTGGACGCTGCAACCGCACCCGGAATTTACCGCGCAATATCTTGACGGCCTGCTGAAAACCCGTGGCCCCGGTCTGGTGCCCGATGATTTGCTGGCCCAAGCGACACATACCCTAAACGAGCCAAATTCAAACGATGACATCGCCGCCTTTATGGTCGCGTTTTTCAAGAAAGAGAGGGCCTGATGGCCAGCTGGATCGACAACATTCCACAGGCGGCACAGGACTATCTAGACGGCAAACGTCTGGACGAAGTCGAATGCATCGTGTCAGACCTGCCCGGCATAGCGCGCGGCAAAGCCGTCCCTGCAAGCAAATTTGCCCGACAGGACATGTTTTATTTGCCCGACAGCATCTATTACCAAACCATCACCGGGGATTGGGGCGAAGCGGCTGGCGAAGAGGGATTCATTGAGCGGGACATGATCCTGCGCCCCGATATGTCGACCGCCACGGCCGCGCCCTGGACCGGCGACTGGACCTTACAGGTGATCCACGACGCCTTTGATCGCGATAACGTACCGATCGCGTTCAGCCCGCGAAATGTGCTAAAACGGGTGGTGCAACTGTATCACGACAAGGGGTGGAAACCGGTTGTCGCGCCGGAACTCGAATTCTATCTGGTCGCCCGCAATATCGACCCGGCGCAAGCAATCAAACCGATGATTGGCCGTTCTGGCCGCCCTGCCGCCGCGCGTCAGGCCTATTCCATGACTGCAGTGGACGAATTTGGCCCGGTGATCGACGACATTTATGATTTCGCCGAGGCACAAGGCTTTGAGATTGACGGCATCACCCAAGAGGGCGGCGCCGGGCAGCTTGAGATCAATTTGCAGCACGGCGATCCGATCAAACTGGCAGACGAGGTGTTCTTTTTCAAACGCCTGATCCGCGAAGCGGCATTGCGCCACGATTGTTATGCCACGTTTATGGCGAAACCAATTGCGGATGAACCGGGCAGCGCCATGCACATCCACCATTCGATTCTGGACATGGAAACCGGGCAAAACATATTCTCCGGGCCTCAGGGTGACGAAACCGATGCGTTTTTCCACTTTATTGCCGGATTGCAGAACCACCTGCCCTCGGCCATTCCGATGATCGCGCCCTATGTGAACAGCTACCGGCGGTACGTAAAAGACCAAGCCGCGCCGATCAACCTTAGCTGGGGCCGTGACAATCGCACCACTGGCATTCGTATACCGCTGTCAGGATCAAATGCACGGCGGGTTGAAAACCGGTTGGCGGGCATGGATTGCAACCCCTATCTGGGCATCGCCGCCAGTCTGGCCTGCGGTTATCTGGGCCTGCTCGAAGAGCGACACCCCGACAAACAATTCCATGGCGAGGCCTATGACGGCGAGGCTGATATTCCAAATGTATTGGGTGACGCGTTGGATGTTTTCGACAAAGCCGATGCGTTGCACCAAGTGTTGGGCCCCGATTTTGGCCGGGTATATTCGATCGTGAAACGGGCCGAGTACGAGGAATTCCTGCAAGTTATTTCGCCATGGGAGCGGGAACATTTGCTGCTGAACGTCTAAACGACAGCACAGAAAGTAGATTAAATTTGGCCATGAACCTACTGTATTCAAATGATAAAGCCGGTGAGCATCCAAACAGTTGGTATGCGGTAACGGCCAACCCGCAGGAACGGTTCGCCCCTTTACGCGGTGCCGTTCGTGCCGATGTCTGTGTCGTCGGAGGCGGCTATACCGGCCTGTCCGCCGCCCTGCATCTGGCCGAGGCTGGCCTAAGCGTTGTGTTGATCGAGGCGCACCGCACGGGCTTTGGTGCATCCGGACGCAATGGCGGCCAATTGGGCAGTGGTCAGCGCATGGGGCAAGACGGGCTTGAGGCGTTGATGGGGGCTGATGAGGCCAACAAGTTATGGGTTTTGGCCGAAGAGGCCAAAGCGCTGGTCAAAGACCTGATCGCACGCCATTCGATTGACTGCGATCTGAAACCCGGCGTGGCGGAAACCGGATCATCGGCAGGCGAAGTCGCACATCTGCATGAACACGCCGAGTTGCTGAACAGCCGCTATGGCTATGATAAAATTGATATTTTGGATGCTGCGGCCTGCCACGACATGTGCCCATCGCCAGATTACAAAGGTGGCATTCTGGACCGGGATGCGGCGCATCTGCATCCGCTGAACTATGCCCTTGGTCTGGCCCGCGCCGCCCATGCGGCCGGGGTACAGATATTCGAAGGCTCCCTGGTGCAAAACGTTGACGAAGGCCAGCCCGCAACAGTGCGCACAAAGGACGGCAGCGTGTTGGCCGACCACGTCATTCTGGCCTGTAACGGTTACCTCGGCTCGCTGAACCGGCAAGTGGCACGCCGTGTTATGCCGATCAACAATTTCATCATCGCAACCAAACCATTAGGCGACGAAGCTCAACAAGTTCTGGCGCAGGATGTAGCCGTCGCAGATTGCAAATTTGTGGTAAATTACTTTCGTCTAAGTGCAGACAAGCGGTTGTTGTTCGGCGGCGGTGAAAGCTATGGCTACCGCTTTCCATCAGACATTCCGGCCGTCGTACGCAAGCCGATGACCAAAGTATTTCCGCATCTGGCTGATGTGCAGATTGATTATGCCTGGGGCGGCACATTGGGCATAACCATGAAACGCATGCCCTATCTTGCGCGATTGTCGCCCAACATCCTGTCAGCCTCGGGCTATTCTGGCCATGGCGTTGGCACCGCCACCCACGCCGGGCAGTTGATGGCCCTGGCGATCCAGGGACAGGCAAGCGGCTTTGACACCATGGCCCGCGTCCCTGCTCCGGCTTTTCCCGGCGGCTCTGAGCTGCGCACACCGATGCTGGTGTTGGCTATGACCTGGTACGCGCTGCGCGACCGTCTGGGTCTGTAATTTCCATCCAATAATTTAACCTTTTATTTGCACTTCCCCTTGGCAGGCACGGCGGCATGTTTTATGTTATTGAAAGGTTTAGTTAAGGAAAATGAAATATGTCGTTGCATGCAAACGTACCAAACGTTCACGAAGCCGAACCCATCCCCGAGGCCGCCCGCGACGCAATTGATGCGCTGCTGCAATCAGGGGATCTGTTTCGCTATACCGCACCAAAAAATGCACCGGTCACATTGCTTGAGACCGAATTTGCCGAACTCATTGGCAGCAAATTTGCGCTGGCGGTGTCGTCTTGCTCAGCCGCTTTGTTCTTGTCCCTCAAGGCGTTAGATCTGCCTCGTGATGCGCGGGTTCTGCTGCCGGGGTTTACCTTTGCTGCAGTACCATCTTCGGTGATCCATGCTGATTGCATCCCGGTTCTGTGCGAAGTCGGCGACAATTACCGGGTCGACCTTGGCGATTTTGCGGCCAAACTCGACGATGATATTTCGGCTGTGATCATCAGCCATATGCGCGGGCACACCTCGGATATGGATGTGATCATGGACCTGTGCGACGCGCGGGGTATTCCGATGATCGAGGACGCCGCGCATTCGCTGGGCACCACCTGGGCCGGGCGCAATATCGGTACCATCGGACGGATCGGTTGCTTTTCCTTTCAGTCCTACAAGATGATCAATGCCGGTGAAGGCGGAATTCTGGTCACTGACGACGCCAATCTGGTGGCCCGTGCGATCATTATGTCCGGTGCCTATGAACATAACTGGAAGAAACACCCGGTTTTGCATGATGCATTTGCGCGCTGGCAGAATAAACTGCCGCTTTATAACCTACGGATGAGCAATCTGTCTGCCGCAGTGGTCCGCCCGCAATTGCCAGAACTGGTGCGCCGGGTCCGCGACGGCTTGGTCAACCATGACTATGTCGCAGGGCGACTGAACATGTCGGAATACCTAAACGTGCCTGATTGTCTGGGCCCAGAACGACGCGCGCCAGATTCGATACAGTTCAATTTGGTTGGCATGGATGATACTGAAACCAGCGCTTTTTCCGCTGCGGCCGAAGCGCGCGGTGTAAAGGTGCAGATTTTCGGGCTGAGTGATGACAATGCGCGGGCGTTCTGGAACTGGCAGTTTATCAGTGATCTGCCGGAACTTCCCAAAACCCGCGCCATGTTGATGCGAGCCTGCGATATCCGCCTTCCGGTACGGTTAAGCCGCGCAGAACTGGACGTGATCGCCGATATCCTGCTGGACGTGGTGGCCGAAGCAACAGGGCCAATGCGCGCCTATGGAACCTAAATACAGCGTTGGTTTTCACCCACCCTACACTGAAAATTTGGCGTAGGGTGGGTGAAAACCCACGCTCTTTAAAGATCGGCTATTTCAGTTTCGACAGCTTATTTTGCAATTCGGCCAACTGCTTTTTGATATCGTCGAGATCTTCGCTCGACTCTTCAGTGGCCGATTCCCCCGCATCTTGCGCCGGAGCAGACCATGCGCCCGACATACCGCCGGTCATCGCCTTCAGAAACGCCTGCTGCTGGGCCTGTATCGCCTCGAAGCCTGGAATTTGAGGCATCGGGCTAATTGTGCTCATCTTTTCGACCATTTTGGACTGATTTTCACGCAGCATGTCAAAGGATGATGTCAAAAATTGCGGCATCACGCCGCCGCCAGGTATCATATAACTGCGCACCAGATCGTTTAACACATTGACCGGTAACACATTTTCCCCACGGCTCTCGTGATCCGCGATGATTTGCAACAAATATTGGCGTGTCAGGTCATCCCCTGATTTCAGGTCGATGATCTGCACTTCGCGCCCTGCGCGGATAAAGCCGGCGATGTCTTCGAGCGTCACATAGTCGCTGGTTTCCGTATTATAAAGCCGCCGACTGGCATATCGCTTTATCAACAAGGGCTTATCTTGTTCTGCCACATCCAGACTCCCCAAGTATGATGCATTGCAGCAAAGCCTATGCGAGTGCAGAACAAAAAGAAAGGGCAGGTCTTGCAACCTGCCCCTGCGACAACACCGGGTGGGAGGACCCCTTTGCTGTTCGACTTATCGTTTCCTTCAAACGCGCACTTTGGTTCGAGAACCGATGCCCGTTTTTGGATCACGCTTATGCGGCTTTTTTGGTGGCTTTCTTGACGGCCGATGTGGCCTCTTCGGAAATACCTTTGCCAGCAGCCATCAGCAGCTCAACTGTTTCCATCTGTGCGCGCTTAGCAATTTCTGTGTAGGCCGACAGATACTCAGAAGCGGCCTGGGCCGACGCCGTTGCAAATTCGGAAATCGCGGCGGAGTAGTCTGCAGGCTCGGATTTGGCGGCGGAAACTGCGGTCAGTTTGGCCAGCGTGTCTTTGGCCCATTTGCTTGAGATCGCGGAGGACTGCTCGGCTGCTGTCAAAGCAACGCCCGACAGTTTTTCGTTCAACGATGCGGACGATTTGAATGTGTCGTCAAATGCAGCTGTGTCGACAGAAAACGAACCGGTGATGTCTTTAAAGGCTTTGGCCAAATCAACATCTTTGAAAGCTTTGGTGAAATCCTGAGTATTTGTCATTTTACTAGTCCTATGAAATTTGCGGGTGCGGCCCGTTTGTTGTCTTGCTGCAATGTATATGCATGCTGCGGTGCAGCATTTCAAGTGTAAATATGCTGCGCCGCAGAAAAATATCAGGAACCGTTAGTTTTCAGTCGTTTGCCTTGACCCGGACATAGGTTCCAGGAGCCGGACAAATGGATTTGTACCCGCCCTCGCCCGGAATTCGGGCTGGAACCTGTTTGCCCGAACGCTTGGATAACCATTTCTCCCAACGCGGCCACCACGATCCTTCGTGGAAATCCGCACTGGCCTGCCAGCCATCCGCATTCAGCGTCATATCGGTATTGGTATAATGACCGTATTTGTTGCGGCTCGGCGGATTGACAATGCCGGCGATATGGCCCGACTGGGTCATGATGAACGTCTTGCTCTTTGACTTCATCTGCTGAACACCGCGAAAGCTGTCTTTCCAGGCGGCAATATGGTCGGTCTCGCAGGCGATGGCGCATAGGGGCACCTCGACCTCGGACAACCGCAAGGTTGTGCCCAACAGCTCAAAACCACCATCGGCAAATTCGTTATTCTGGCAAAGGCCACGCAGATATTGCACTGCCATTTTGGCCGGCAGATTGGCGCCATCGCCATTCCAATAGAGCAGATCAAACGCCGGGGGCGATTCCCCCATCATGTAGTTGCGGATCGCCGGGGCATAAACCAGATCGTTCGCCCGCAGATAACTGAAGGTCCGCGCCATGAGGTAGGACGGTAAAATGCCATTTTCAGCGACTTCATCCTCGACCCCGTCAATAAAATCATTCTGCAGGAACGGGGTAAATTCGCCCTGCTCCGAGAAATCAGTCAAAGCCGTGAACAGGGTCGCCGATTTGATCGACTTGTCGCCGCGCTGTTTAAGCAACGACAAGGTCATGCACAGCGTCGAGCCTGCGATGCAGTAGCCTACGCAATTCACCTGTTTCTCGCCGGTGATCTCTTTGACGACATCAATCGTCGCGAGATAACCTTCCTCAATATAGTCCTCAATCCCAACATCACGATAGGATTCATCGGGGTTCACCCAGCTGACCACAAACAGGGTATAGCCCTGTTCGGTGATCCATTTGATCAGGCTGTTCTGTGCTTTCAGGTCAAGCACATAGAATTTGTTGATCCAGGGTGGAAAAACAATCAGCGGCGTAGTGTGCACCGTTTCGGTCACCGGCGTATATTGGATCAGCTCAAGCATTCGGTTGCGAAAAACCACCTCGCCCGGGGTGGTGGCGATATTTACGCCCAACTCAAACGCTGTTTCGTCCGCCAGACGCACGATAAGTTCGCCGTCGTTGGCCTCAAGGTCTGACACCAGATTTTCCAGCCCGTCAATCAGCGATTGGCCATCGGTTTCAACTGCCTTTTCCAACGCATCCGGGTTGGTGGCCAGAAAATTGGTCGGCGCCATCATATCGACGATCTGCTTGGAAAAATGTGTCAAACGGCGCTTTTCCAGGTCATCCATATCATCGACATCCGCAACCGCCTGTTCAATCGCTTGCGCATTCAGTTGGTACTGGCGTTTGATGGAATTAAAATACGGGTTTGTATCCCACATCGCATTTGCGAAACGCCGATCCTTGGGGGCTTTGCTCTCTTGGGGCGTCAATCCACCCTGCGTCACAGATTGCTGCACCTGCACAAACTGGGTCACGGACTGTGCCCAAAACCCCAATTGATGCTCTAAAACCTTTGAAGGATTTTCCATCGCTTCGTTCCAGTAGGCAGTCGCGGCTTTGGTAAACAGCTCTTGGTCAGGGCCGTTCAATGCCTTGTTATGGCCTTTTTTATTGGACATTACGTCGATTAAGCGCTGTGACAGCGCCTCGACTTTGCCAAGATTTTCACTTAAGCGTTCCAGTGACTCGCCACTCGAATCTGACGTATTTTCTTGGCCTGTTGTCATTTTAAAGAATCCCTCGTACTTTGCTGCTACGCAGAATAATGTCGTTGGCTATGGGAGGCAAAGCGACGAATAGTCCGGATACCCGGTCGATAATAGGAGACCCAAACATGCGTTTCATGATGACCTACGACTTGATGGAGGCCACACGCAACACCAACCAATGGTTGGGCGCGTCTGCCAAAGCTATGGCATCCTACCCGATATTCAGCACAATGCCAAATCCGGCGTTGGACATGATGGCGGCTTGGGGTGAGGTCACGGAACGCACGTTTTCACGCATGGTGGTCAAGCCCGACTGGGGCATTCGCACCTTTACCTGCAAAGATGGCAAAGACCATCTGGTCGACATTGAAACCGTGGTCGAACGCCCGTTTGGCGATCTGATCCATTTCAAAGTTACCGGCCGCGACCCAAGCCCGCGCAAGG
This sequence comes from Granulosicoccus sp., assembly GCA_047623555.1. Classification (GTDB taxonomy): domain Bacteria; phylum Pseudomonadota; class Alphaproteobacteria; order Rhodobacterales; family Rhodobacteraceae; genus NORP181. The sequence continues at coordinate 29,806 of JBLHMP010000020.1, read as the reverse complement.
TTCTGCTGGTTGCGCCAATGTCGGGCCATTATGCAACTTTACTGCGCAGCACCGTCAAAAGCCTGCTGGTCGATTGCGAAGTGTACGTTACTGATTGGCACAATGCCCGCGACATCCCGGTGTCTGCCGGCAAATTCGATATCGAAGATTACACCCTGTATCTGGTCGACTTCATGCGCGAAATGGGCCCTGACACGCATGTAATTGCGGTCTGTCAGCCTGCGCCTTTGACGCTGGCCGCCACCGCCTATCTGGCCGAACAGGACCCAGATGCACAGCCTCGCTCGTTGACCCTGATTGGCGGCCCGGTCAATCCGGATGCCGCCCCAACCGATGTCACCGACTTTGGCGCCCGCGCCACGATGGGTGTGCTTGAGGAAACCATGATCCAGCGGGTTGGCTTTAAACATCCCGGCGTTGGGCGTCTGGTCTATCCGGGCCTGCTGCAACTGGCGTCGTTCATGTCGATGAACGGCGAACGACACAAAACCGCGTTTACCGATCAGATTTCGAGCACCGCCAAGGGCGAAGCGTCAGATCATGACGCGCACAACCGGTTCTATGACGAATATCTGGCCGTTATGGACATGCCAGCCGAGTTCTACCTGTCCACGGTTGAACGTATTTTCAAACACTGCGAGATCGCCAAGAACGAATTTGTTGTCGATGGCCACAAGATTGATATCGGCAAGATCACCAGTGTTGCGGTGAAAACCGTTGAGGGTGCCGAGGATGACATTTCTGCGCCCGGTCAGTGTATTGCGGCGCTGGACCTTTGCACCGGCCTGCCAGACAGCAAAAAGGCCAGCCATGTCGAACCTGGCGCCGGGCATTACGGGATTTTCGCGGGCCGCTCGTGGCGCGAGAACATCCGCCCCTTGGTGCTTGATTTCATTGATGCAAACAGTGCGGCACCCGTCAAGAAAACGGTTGCCAAGAAAAAAGCCGCTGCAAAATAGCGTTTGAGTTATATTTGCCCGGGTCACCGCGTGGCCCGGGCTATGCCTTTGCCGATCTAACCCTCTAATACGATTGACGTATTCGCAGTTCTGCCCGGCAGTTCAAGTCAGCGGTTTACCGGTTCAAGGGCGGGAGGGGGCAAATGTTTACCACCACCAAACTTACCAAAATCGGCGGCTTGGTCACGTCCGCTCAGCTGGCGATGAAACCCGCCTGCTGGTCAGTTCTGTGCGGCGGTTGTTGTATCGCACGACCTCTTGTGCGCAACCGGCTGTTTAGCAAAGGTATTTCTTGATCAGCGTGCTACGGTGGCGAAACACCGACACATCGTCAAACGGCGCGCCATCCTGAACGGCTTTGCCAATCAGATCCGCCAACCGCCGCCGATTTGCGGCGAGTGCGGCCACCTGCTGGGCCAACCCATCCACATCCCCAATCGGGACAAACACGCCGCTATCCTGCCCGGCGGTCAAATCCCGTGCAAAGGCGCCGTCATAACCAACCAGCACCGCGCCCGAGATCAAAGCCTCAATCAGGCAGCGCGGTGATTCTGGGGTTTTGTGGCAAAACATGAACACCTGCGACTGGCGTAAAACCTCCAGCACAGCCTCGCGATTATCGGCAAATCCGGGGGTATGGATGCGATCGGTCAACCCCAGCGCGTCAATCCGTGCCGCCATCTTGCTGCGCAAATCACCGTCACCCAGCCATGTGGCCTCAAACGCCACATTCTGTGCCGCCAATTTGCCCAGTGCGTCGACCCAATCAAGCGGGCCTTTCATGTCGTCCATCCGCCCGACATAACAAATACGCAGTGGGTCACCGTGGGGGCCATCATTGGCCTCTGCCTGCTTTTGGCTCAGCTCTTCGCCGGAAATATGGTCTTTGACCGAGATGTGGATGTCATGCACCAGATGTGGATTACTGGCAAAAGGCGCATAACTTTCAAAGGTTTCATGCCCGTGAAACAACCCCAATGTCGATTTCCCGATCACCCTACGTTCAAGCCGCGCCATCGGGCGATGATACAGCCGCGCGCGCAGCCTATGGCGCCATGATCCGTGGCCAATCGCGCTGCGCATGACCTCGGATTCGACCCGATCGGTCCAAACCGCAAACGGTCGGCCCAACCGGTGCGCCTCAAGACAACTGACCGCGCCCCAGTCGCCAAACAGCCCGCCAATGGCAAAACTAAGATACTGCGCCGACGCCATCAACGTGCAAATGCGCGCCCGCGTCGCAGTCAAATGGCGCAGGAACTGATCTGGTCGATAGGCCATCGGCAAGGGCTCAATCGCAATCCGCTCAAGCGTTTTATCCCCCGTGGGTAAAGGCACCCAGCCAACCGGTGGTGGCCCCGGATCAAGCGGCATCATAATGGTAACAAAGGCGAAATTCGCCGCCCAAAGCCGCACACCGTTCAGCGCCTGTCGTTCGATGTACAACTGCCCATCGCGCCGGAACACCGGCACCGGCGCGTATATCAACAGTGAATCATCTTGGGGCAAAGATCGCATTATGGGCTCAATCGTCGGTTAACCAGTTTTGCAGGGCTTCTGTGGTCAATTCAGGTTGTTCCAGTGTCGGCAAATGACCGGCCCCGGGAAGGATGGCCAATGTTGCGTTTGGGATCAGATTGGCCATAAATTCATGACGTTTGGGTGGTGTCAATATGTCCTGTTCGCCGCAAAGCACCAGCGCTGGCACTTTGCAACGGCGCAATGTGCCCTGTTGATCCGGGCGTCGCTGCAAGGCGCGCGATTGTGCGACAAACACATCCGGCCCCAGATCACGGGCCATTTCATAGACCAGATTGAGCACATTCAACCGCTCTGGCCCGCTGGCCAGATGTTCAAGCGGCATGGTTTCACGCATGACATCATCCAGGCGCCCGGCCGCCGCGCCGATGATCATCGGTTCGCGCATTGCCGCCGCTGCGGGTGTTTCTGCAAGCGGGTTGGTGCTCATCAAACAGATGCGGCTGACCCGTTCGGGCACGCGGCGCAACACCTCTAATGCAACAACACCGCCCATGCTTAGCCCGGCCAGTGCAAAGCGTTCGGGCAATTGGTGCAACAGGTTTTTCGCGATGTCTTCGATACGTTCGGCCCTAGTGATCGGCGCGACCATCACGGCGCGCCCAGGGGTCATGGCAATGAGTTGTGGCAAAAATACGCGCACATCACACATCATTTCAGGGATCAGAACCAAAGGTTCAATCATCAAACATCTCACTTAAAAAATACATAAAAAAGGCTTTTGTGCTCATGGAAAATCAATACCACGAAACGGCGGAAAGTCGACATAACGGGCCTCTCGAATGGGCAATTCCTCGTCCGGTTCAGCACCCGCCGCCAACAATTTGCCACGCGGGGCGATATAGCTGGAAATCATGCGCTGCGGATTTGGCCGCCAGGTCAGATTAAAGGCGCAGAGTTTCGGAAAAAACCAAATCTCGGAATACTCTAGGTGGTCATGTAACCACCACGCGAGATCGCGCCAATCGCGCCCCAATTTATAACAATCCGCAAACCAGGGGATGACAATCGATGCCCCGGCAATGCGGTCGTCCCCCTGCCCCCGATCCCAGATATGGCATTCCAGCGGATGATCATTGGCGGCACAATTCAGTCGGATTTCATTGCCAAACTGATTCAACGTTGGTGAACGATAGCCCGACCGCACCGCGATCCGGCCAAAGGTTTCCTCAAGCGGGTCCAGTAGGGTTTGGCAAAATGCACGGCCAGTTTCGATCGCAAGATCAGGGTTTTCCGGGATGTTCTGACGTTCGTGAAAACTGCCGATTTCCGAATACAGGAAATCGCGCATGTAAAAATACCTCGATAGTTTCACCCGGCCCAGCGTCTCAAGGCTCCACATGCTGGCGGGTTTGCGCATCCCTAGTAACCGTTCCAGCGAAAGCCGCCGTCCTTGGACAGTTCCGAAAACGGATTAAACGCGATCTCCCAGATTTGCCCGTCGGGGTCGCGGAAAAACCCGTGATGGCCGCCCCAAAACACGTCTGCGGCCGGTTTCAGAATGTCCGCCCCCGCCGCCTTGGCCGCGATTAATATCGTCCCCACGTCTTCCTTCGCGCGGCAATTATAGCCAAGCGTCATGGCGCCATGTCCCAGGTCCTCAACTGACAACCCGATATCCTCGGCCATCTTGGCCAAAGGATACAGGCCCAGTGTCTGCCCAATCAGATCAAAAGCGATCACCCCATCAGGTGAATCGACCCGCGCCCAGCCCAGCGCCGTGTAAAACGCGGCGGTGACGTCAACATCGGCCACCCCCAGCGTAATCAGACTAATCCGTTGTTCCATCATTTGATCCCCTTGTCGTTTAACCAGTCAAGCATCCCGACCACTGCGGCGTCGGTCTGTCCGGGTGATCTGATAACACCGGCAATAACATGCGCGCCTTTGTCGTCATCCGGTCCCATTGTCACCGCGTGAACCGCCGCTGGTCCGCCCCATTCTTTGGCGATATCGCGCGAAATATCCGGGCGCACCACCTGATCGTCATCCGACAACCAGAACAAGGCCGGGATCTCTGCTTTGGTGAAATCCAGATCGACCACAGCCTGAATTAACGCCGCCAACGTTGTCAGCCCCTTGGTTGGATAGGAGTTGGTCCAGAACATTTCATGCTGTTCATTGACTGGCTCAGAACTGGTTTCCTGCCCCACGACCAACGGCACCCAATACCGTGCTGCGGGCCATGTCAGCAATGGGGCTGCTGGGTCGTTGATGCCAAAATTGGGCGACACAAAGATCATCGCGGCGATGTCTTTGGACATCTTGGCATCCATTGCCGCCGCCGCCGCCATGGTCCCACCCGTTGAAGTGGACAGCACGATCACCTTGTCGCCAACCGCACGCCCGGTGGCCAAGGCTTCGGCGGTGTCATACATCCATTCCGACACCGTGGCGTCGGCCAGCGCTTTGCCATCGCGCCCGTGCCCGCGCAGGCGCGTGTAAAAAAGATTGGCGCCTAATGCTTTGGCAATCAGGTCCGGCACCGGGCGGATTTCTTCCGAGGTGGCGGAATAACCGTGCAGATAGACCACAGAATACGGCGTTCTGGTTTCTCGCGGGCCAGCCCAGATTACCCGTTTTTCGGTGCCCGGCGTGATGTCTTTGTACCGGGATTCGATGGATTCAAAATAGACGCCGACACCTTCGCCAAATTTTCGCGTTTCAAAATAAGAACTTAGGTCGTTGTCTTCATAGGGGCCAAACCACCACATACCCGTAGCGATGACGATCAGGACCACAAAGGCCCGCCCGACCAATTTGCCAAATTTGCGCATTACGGCTCCTCACCAACTAACTCTGCTACCGCATCACTTATCATTTTCAGGCAGGCCTCGTCAGAAAATCGATGATCGGCCCCCTTAACCAATGTCAGCCGCATGTCGGGGCAGGTTGCATGGTTCAACAAACGCAATGCGGTTTCGGTCGTCACGGCCGTGTCATTGGTACCCTGCAAACAGCGCACCGGAAACGGCAAGGGCAACGGATCGCGCAGCACCAACCGCGTGCGGCCGTCCTGGATCATGCGTTTGGTGACAATATAGGGCTCCATATAATCAGACGCCAATTGCACCTGCCCGACAACGTCCAGCGCCTGTTTTTGTTCCTCGCTAAAGTTCTTCCAATAGCCATCTTCGGTGAAATCCGGAGCAGCGGCGACCGTCACCAACCCGGCCAACCGGTCCGGCAGCGCCTTGGCCAGCAACAGCGCCTGCCATCCGCCCATAGACGAGCCAACAACAATTTGCCGCCCCTGCGTCAGCGCGGTCACGGCATCAACCGTGTCCTCGGCCCAATCGCCAATACAGCCCTCAGCGAACGTGCCGCTGCTTTGCCCATGGCCGGAATAATCAAACCGCAAAAACGCCCTGCCCTGCGCCTGTGCCCAGTATTCCAGATGCAGCGCCTTGGTGCCCTCCATATCCGACATCAGCCCGCCCAGGAAAACGATTCCTGGGCCGCAGCCTTCGGTCTTGTGATAGGCGATTCGGCGCCCGTGTGGGGTTTCAAGATACTGTAACACCCTAAATCTCCTATGGTTTCGCACGGAATTTTGCCCTGAAATTCAATCAGTTAATAGTGGTTTGTCAAATTTATTAGGTTACTATATTGTCACGTGACTAATCACTCACCTATAAAACTGTCATGGAAGCGATTTTCAAAGCCCTGGGTGATGCCACCCGACTAACCCTGCTGGACAGTCTGCGCCTTAAGGACGGCCAGACGCTGCAACAGCTTCAGGGTCCGTTGGATATGACCCGATTTGGGGTGATGAAACATCTGGCGGTACTGCAAGACGCCGGGCTGATTGTGACCATAAAAAAGGGACGGTTCAAACATCATTATCTGAACGTCCTGCCGTTGCAGCAGGTGCTTGATCGCTGGATTGATCCTTTGATCGCCAAACCCAGTGCCCGCGCCCTGCTGAACCTTAAATCTGCTTTGGAAAGAAACAACACGATGACACAAGCCCCTGATTTTGTGATGCAAACCTTTATTCAAACCAGCCATGATGCGCTTTGGGAGGCGCTGACCAAGGGCGATCTGGCGGCGCAGTATCATTTTGCCTGCCAGACCGTGCAGGGTGATCTGGCGATGAACGAAACCCAGTCGTTTATCTTGCCCAATGGCGATCCAATGCTCGATCTGACGGTGACCGATATGGCGCCCAAAACCCGCATCGAAATGACCTTTACGCCGCATTTCTTTGGCCCCGGCGCACCTGCCTCGCGTTGTGTTTACATTGTTGAGCCACAAGGCCCGGCGGTCAAACTGACGGTTGAACATTACAACATTGCCGCCGGACAAGAGGGCGTTAGCGAGGGCTGGGCGCGGATGATGTCGGCGCTAAAATCATACCTTGAGGTCGGCCCCGGCAAACGCTTTGGCATGGTGCAAGGGGGCGGATCATGAGTATTGAGCTGACCTATCTGACCCTGACGGCGCTATTGGCGGCATCACTGTGGATACCCTATATTATCGGCGTCAATAAATACGAAGTTGCGGGCGACATTTATGTGCGCCCGACTGATATGAGCCAATTTCCCGAATGGGTACATCGCGCCCACCGCGCCCACCTGAACCTGCTGGAGCAGTTGCTGCCTTTTGCCGTCATCGTGCTGATCGGCCAAATTCAGGGCATATCGACACCCATAACGGCCATCGTGGTCACGGTGTTTTTCTGGCTGCGGGTGGCACATGCGGTTGGCATGATCTCGGGTCTGGCCAAACTGCCGGTGCGCCCAATGATCTATGTGGCGGGCTGGCTGTGTATTTTGGTGCTTGGCTGGGAGGTTCTGGCCGTGGGTTAACAAACAACAACGCGCGGCATTTCGGCAACGGCTTTGCCGCGCGTTTGTTGTGCCCCCCCCGCGGCGAGAATGTGTGTATTTACCGGCTGCATACAGCGCCCGAAGGCATCCGCAAGCTAATCGAAGAATACATGCTGGATGCCAATGCCTTGGCCAAACAGCCGGAATTCGCTAATTCGCTGACCTCAAACTGCACCACAACCGTGTACAAGATGATGAACGCGGTTGGTGGCACCACGCCTTTGGACTGGCGGTTAATCGTCAACGACTATTTGCCGGAATACGCCTATGAACAGGGCGTGCTGGCCACCAATTTCTCGGTCACTGAACTGCGCAGCCTTGGCCATATCAACGCCCGTGCGATTGCGGCGGGGCTGAATGAAACCTATTCCTCTGCCATTCGTGTTGGCATTCCACCGCAGAATAGCGGCATTCCGGCAACAGCGCCCGTTTCACCCGCACAGCGGTTGACTTGGCTTCGGGGCGGCCTCACATACGCGATGTAACATAACCCGCAACCGGGCGTTCAGTGGGCGCCAAACTGACGAGGAGCGCCAATATGGCCCCCATCTCTCTTACATTTCCCGACGGCAACGCAAAATCCTTTGACGCCGGCGTAACTGCCGCCGAAGTGGCCAACAGCATTTCAACTTCGCTGGGCAAAAAGGCGATCAGCGCCACCGTCAATGGTGAGCATTGGGATCTGGCCTGGCCGATTGACGCCGACAGTTCCATCGCCATCCACACCATGAAAGACGAGGCGCAAGCGAACGAGCTGATCCGCCACGATCTGGCGCATGTGATGGCACGTGCGGTGCAGTCCATTTGGCCCGACACCAAGGTCACCATCGGCCCGGTTATCCAACATGGCTGGTATTACGACTTTGACCGCAAAGAGCCGTTCACCCCCGAAGATTTGGGGCTGATTGAGAAAAAGATGAAGGAAATCGTCAACAAACGCGATGCTGTGCGCACCGAAATCTGGGACCGCGACCGCGCGATCCAGTTTTATACCGACAATGATGAACCCTATAAGGTCGAATTGATCGAGGGTATTCCCGGCAACGAACCGCTGCGCATGTATTGGCATGGCGACTGGCAGGATCTGTGCCGTGGTCCGCATTTGCAACACACCGGCCAGCTTCCCGGTGACTCGTTCAAACTGATGTCGATCGCTGGCGCCTATTGGCGTGGCGACAGCAACCGCGCCATGTTACAACGGATTTACGGCGTCGCGTTCACCGGCAAAGAAAAGCTCAAGGCACATCTGCATATGTTAGAGGAGGCCGCCAAGCGCGACCACCGCAAGCTGGGCCGCGAAATGGACCTGTTTCACATGCAGGAAGAGGCGCCCGGACAGATATTCTGGCACCCCAATGGCTGGACCATTTACACCCAATTGCAAGACTATATGCGCCGCAAACAAAAATCCGATGGCTATGTCGAAGTGAACACCCCGCAGGTTGTCGACCGTAAACTGTGGGTCTCATCAGGCCATTGGGATAAATATCAAGAGCACATGTTTATCGTCGAAGTCGACGAAGAACACGCCCGTGAAAAGGCAATCAACGCGCTGAAGCCAATGAATTGTCCCTGCCATGTGCAAATCTATAATCAGGGTATGAAATCCTATCGTGATCTGCCGCTGCGCATGGCCGAATTTGGCTCTTGCAACCGCTATGAGCCGTCAGGCGCGCTGCATGGCATCATGCGGGTGCGCGGGTTTACCCAGGATGACGCGCATATTTTCTGCACCGAAGATCAGATCGAGGCCGAATGTGCCAAATTCATTGAATTCCTGACATCGGTCTACAAAGACCTTGGATTTGAAAAGTTTGAAATCATGTTCGCTACCCGTCCGGAAAAACGGGTCGGGACCGAAGAAAGCTGGGATCATGTCGAGGCCGCATTGGAAAACGCCATCAAGGCCACCGGAAACGACTATACGTTGGATCCGGGCGAAGGCGCGTTTTATGGTCCAAAGCTGGACTTCAAACTGACCGACGCCATTGGGCGGGTTTGGCAATGTGGCACCTTTCAGGTTGATCCCAACCTGCCTGAGCGCCTCGACGCGAGCTATATCGGGGCCGATGGGTCCAAACACCGCCCGTTCATGCTGCACCGCGCCTGCCTTGGCAGTTTTGAGCGTTTCATCGGCATCCTGATCGAAAATTCGGCTGGTCGACTGCCATTCTGGCTGGCGCCGCGTCAGGTTGTTGTGGCCTCGATCACCTCTGATGCGGATGAGTATGTCGCCAAAGTGGTCGCGGAGCTGCAGGCCGCGGGCGTGCGTGCCGAGGCCGATATTCGCAACGAAAAGATCAACTATAAAGTCCGCGAACATTCGGTTGGAAAAGTGCCAGTGATTTTGGCCGTGGGCGGGCGCGAAGTTGAAAATAACACTGTTTCTATGCGTCGTCTTGGCAAGAAACAGACCACGGTTCAGCCACTGAAAGATGTAACACTTGCCCTGTCGGTCGAAGCCACACCACCTGACCTTCTGTAACAATCGGTGGAAAAATGCCTACAATCCGGCCTTTAAATGAGGGTCGGATTGTAACATTTAGAATTTACCCCAATGTTTTCAGCGCAGTAGATACAGACGCCCTGTAACGCGCCCTGACACAGGCGTGACACACAGGCTCGTGAATTCACAATTTGGGTCTGGTTTGGGTAAGTTTTGAGTGTCACAACATGACAACAAACATCAACCCAAAGGGATTTATGAGATGTCTATCACAATGAAAACATTCGCAGTTGCTGGCGTTGTCGCCGCAACTTTGGCCGCCCACACAACAACCGCAAGCGCCCAGTCCAAAGAGAAATGTTATGGCGTTTCCATGGCAGGCAAGAACGATTGCGCCGCCGGTCCGGGCACAACATGCGCCGGCACATCTTCGGTTAACTATCAGGGCAACGCCTGGTCACTGGTTGACGCGGGCACCTGCGCGACGATGAAACTGCCAGCAATGGCCGATGGCAAAGCCCGCATGGGGTCGCTTGAAGCCATTAAGCGCGACATGCCGGCATAAGCCACAGACCGTTGGGCGGACCGGATCGCGGTCCGTCCAACCCATTCAGTTCCCCAACATTCCAGGTGTGCCATGCTTGACGCAACTCATCGCATTGATCGTTTGCCCGCAGCCCCCGGTGTTGGATACAAACCCCAGCATTTCAACGATATTACCACCAATTCCGCCAGTGTTAGATGGCTGGAAATCCATGCCGAGAACTATATGGGCGACGGTGGCCGCCCGTTGGAGCAACTTCGTCATTTGGCCGAACGTTTCGCCATTTCGGTGCACGGCGTAGGCCTGTCCATCGGCGGCGAGGGTTCTCTTGACCGCGATCATCTGGCACGTCTGAAACACCTTGTCGGCTGGTTAAACCCGGCCAGCTTTTCCGAACATTTGGCGTGGTCGACCCATGACAGCGCGTTCCTGAACGATCTGCTGCCCCTGCCCTATACGACCGCCACACTGACCCGCGTCGCCGATCACATTGATCAGCTGCAAGAGGTCGTTGGCCGCACCATGCTGCTAGAGAACCCATCCAGCTATCTGGCCTTTGACGAAAGCACCCTGAGCGAGACCGAGTTCGTTAGCGAAATTGCCCGACGCACCGGCTGTGGCCTGTTGCTGGATGTGAACAACGTTTTTGTGTCGGCGACCAACCTTGGCTATTCACCGCAGGGCTACATAGACGACTATCCTCTTGACCTTGTTGGTGAAATCCACCTTGGCGGCCATGATGAGGATCACGATGATCACGGTGCTCCTTTGCTGATCGACAGCCATGGGCGCGAAATTGTCGATCCGGTTTGGGCGTTGCTGGATTATACACTGGCCAAATCCGGCGCCAAACCGGTGCTGATCGAATGGGACAATGATGTGCCAGACTGGCCGGTCCTTGAGGCCGAGGCCGCGCGCGCGCAACACGCCCTAAGCCGTGTTCCCGCATGAGCGTATCACAAACTCAGTTTCGCACGGCCCTGCTTGACCCGGATCATCCCATCCCGGGCGGTCTAAGCGATGGCATCAACAATGTCGCCGGGGCCCGGTTTAACGTTTATCGCAACAATATCGCGGTCTCGCTGACCGAGGCCATGCACAGCGCCTTTCCGGTGATCACCAAATTGCTTGGCACACAGAACATGGACGGCCTTGCCGGTCTGTTTCTGCGTCAATACCCGCCCAGTTCGCCTTTGATGATGCATTATGGCGATGATTTTCCCGATTTTCTTGCCGGGATGGAGCAACTGGCCCATCTTGGCTATTTGCCTGACATCGCCCGGCTGGAACTGGCCATGCGCCGGTCTTATCATGCCCGTGATTCCACTCCGATCGAGCCGGACACATTGGCCGGGCTAGACCCCGAGGTTTTGATGGCCTCAGAGATCGGCCTTGCGCCCTCTGTCGAAATCTTGAGCTCGGACTGGCCGATCTATGACATCTGGCGGTTCAACAGCGTTGCGGATGCCCCCAACCCGCAGCCCGGACCGCAAGACGTGGTGATTACCCGTGCTGAATTTGACCCCGAACCCCAGCTCTTGCCCGCTGGTGGTGCGATCTGGATCCGCGCACTGGCCGATGGCAATACCATCACACAGGCCTATGAGGCGGCGCTGGCCCGTTGCCCGGAATACGATCTTGGTGCTACGCTTGCGATACTATTGCAGGGCAGTGCCGTGATATCATTAACAACGAAAGAATAACCAGATGAACGCATTGATTTCTTTACACAATAAACTGTTTGGTTTAATTGAACGCATGTCAGGAGTGCTATTGCCAACCTTGGCGCGCTTTGGCTTTGCCGCTGTTTTACTGGTCTATTTCTGGAAATCCGCCTTAACCAAGCTCGGCCCTGGTATCACCGGTTTCTTATTCCCATCCGACGGCGCCTATGTACAAATCTTCCCCAAAGCGATGGAGGCCGTGTCCTATGATTCATCGCAATTGGGCATGTCATATTATCTAATCGCCACCGCGGGCATGTGGGCCGAATTCCTGCTGCCATTGTTGATCGTAATCGGGCTGTTCAGCCGCTTGGCATCAATTGGCATGATCGGCTTTATCGTCGTTCAAAGCTTGACCGACGTCTATGCCCTCGGCGCAAAACCGGGCGCATGGTTTGATGCCAACTCTGGCAGCCTGATCATGGATCAACGGCTGCTGTGGATCACCCTGCTGGTCACCATCATCGTCAAAGGTGCCGGCCCATTGTCAGTGGACCGGCTGTTGGGTCGTTTGAATTAAAAATGCGCTTTGGGTTCGTCCGGCTTGCCAGCGGCAATCGCTAGCACACCGGCAACCATGGCAAAGGTAATCGGGAATATGGTGAACACACCAATGCCAAAGGCGTAATACATCCCCGCCGATGACAGCAGCAGTAAAATGCCGCCCCAAAGTGCGCGCGATCGCGCCATTGCGCCGCCAGCAATCGCCAAGACCGGTGCCATCACCGCCATGCCCCGGACCAGATTGACGTTATCGACCTGCTTGGCCAAGCCGTCAATCTCGCCAAATTCCTGAACGGCGACGGTGTAGCCATAGCTGAAAAAACCGACGATCATTCCGATGACCCCGGCAATAATGCCCAATGTTAATGCTGCGTTACGCATGTTATTCCTCTCTGTTCGTCACACATGCACATAAGGCGTCAATCACGCCACGCCAAGGGCCGCGCGCGTTTCTGTGCCCCAGCCCAAATACATTTCCGCGCCATTCACAATTAGCGGCCGTTTCATCAACGCCGGATGATCGCCCAACAGCTCAAGCGGAGGACGGGCTCGTTCATCCACGGTCAATCCACGCCAGGTTGTGGACCGGGTGTTCAAAAAAGAGGCACCAAATCGGTCGAAACCCGCCGAAAGCACCTCAAAAGGGACGGTTTTCTCTCGAACATCGAAAAATTCCGCCATTGGCAATGATTTCCTTACCTTACGGCAGGTGTCACAGGTTTTTAGACCGTAAATCAGCATTAAATTACTCCTTATATGCGACAATATGGCTCTATCAGGTCCGAATCGCAGTGCCTCGTGCTTGATTTTTGACCCTATCGTGCGATTTTAACATCGGGAACAACCGTAAATCGAACATTTGGTCTGTTACGCCGGGTGGTCGGGGTTTCTGTTGTTCCGTGGCAGGCTCTGAAAGGTTTCAGAGTGGGAACACGTAATAAGGGGAGACCCGGTTTATGCCAAATGGCACCGTGAAATGGTTCAATACACCAAAAGGGTACGGTTCTAACGCGCCCGATGATGGCGGCAAGGATGTGTTTGTTCATATCTCAGCTGTGGAAAAATCGGGTCTGACCCGGCTCGCGGATGATCAAAAAGTGTCTTAGGGCCTCGAAGATGGCCGCGAGATGGCTTCGGGTATCTCACCGCTTGGACCAAGAATTCGCGTCGCCCCGGACTTCATCGGGGCGACCGCATCTACGGGTTTTCCGTTTAGGACCCAATAACCTCTTGAAATTCCCGCCATTCCCGGGCCGACATGCCAGAGTTTTCCTGGGTCACGGCCTCGCCTTTGACCATACGCCGCACGCATTCAAGCGCTGCAGCCGACAGTTGCATCCCACCAAGTTGATAATCAGAAAACGCGCGATAGGCAAAAGGCACCCAGTCGGCAACCATCTCACAGATCGCATCGGCATAAACGCGGATTTCATATTGCGCATGCGCATCGGCCCGTAAACGCAGGAAATGAAACAGATTATGCAGATCAACCTTCCAGTACCATTGGGTATAAATATTGGCTGGCAGGTTCATCCGCGCCAATTCGCGCGCCAGACCCTGTTGGCCATCCTGTGAAATCATTGTTTCATAGCTGTCATAGGCACGATTTGAATCGGATTTGAGAATCTCAAGAACCCGCGCTGCCTCGGACCCCTCAAGCGCCGCCCCCCGGCCCTGATTGTTGATCTCAGATTGCGCCGCCACATGATCCGGCGCCGGAATGTAAAACTCGCGGTCCAGGATAGAATAGCGCGCCGAATATTCGTTGACGTTGGCGGTCCGGTGCCGGATCCACTGGCGCGCCACAAACACCGGCAGTTTCACATGCAGCTTGATTTCGCACATCTCAAACGGCGTCGAATGCCAATGCCGCATCAGATATCGGATCAGCCCTTCGTCGTTCTGCACCGTTTTGGTGCCGCGCCCATAGGACACCCGTGCCGCCTGACAAATCGCCGCGTCATCCCCCATATAATCGACAACCCGCACAAACCCATGATCCAGCACCGGGCGTGCTTTGTACAAATGCGCCTCGATTCCCGGCGCCACCGCACGCAGCGTTGGTTGCGGATTGCTGCGAAGGTCGTCAATTTCTGCTTGTTGCTCGGGCGACAGCGGCATCGGGCGGTCCTTTCTCTAGATGAGTCGAACCCCATTATATCTAGACAGACCGAATTGAGGAATAGCCATATAAGGTATTGTATTTCCGCCATATTTGAGCCGCAATTCAATCGCTACTTCAATCCCTGATTGACTTTCCCATGTAACCGCCAGATTCTCGCAAAAAAACAACGTGCTCTGACAAAAAAACGCTGAGGCAGTCATGAACAAATTTATTCTTGCGATCGCTGTATTTAGCGTTCTTTCCGCATGTAGCGGCGGCGGAACCAACCCATTTACCGAACCAGAAGAAGATACAACAGTCCCGGATGAGGGCACTCCGATTACTGGGGATCGCACATTGCCCCCCGGCACCACCTCTCCAACACCGGATCACAGTATTTTCCGGTCAGAACCAACAACCGGCGGCCATGTTGGTGATGGTTTCGCCAATGGTATCAGCTATAACGACGAAGACGACACGTTTACCGTCGATAATCTGGCCTTTGATGGTGACAATATCTATGATCGCGGCACAGCGGTCGGCAGTCTCGGGCCCTATTCAGTCTACGAGGCGGCATCGCAATACACCGACACAACAACCGGCAGCGTCATCAATCAGTTCACGCACCGCGCGATATACGGCGTCAGTAGTTCGGCGAGCACCCAGTTTGCGATTGTACGCACCGGGGCCTATTTGAACTATGGCTTTGGCGGGTTTGTTTATCAGCGCAACGGTTCAGTGACATTGCCCACAACGGGTCAGGCGCTATACCAAGGCACGGTCGCCGGCTTGCGAGATTTCGACGACGCCGGTGGGCTAGAATACACCACTGGTGACATTCAAATCGCCATCGATTTTGAGGATTTCAATGCGACCACCGGGCTTCGTGGCGATGCGGTTAGCGGCCAGATTACAAATCGTCGGATTTATGACATCAACGGCGCGGACATCACCCAAACAGTGCTGACCCGCATTGAAGACGCAAATGACATCACTCTGAATACCATCCCTATTGCTACCTTTGTTATCTCGCCCAACGCCATGGACAACAACGGCGAAATCATTGGCAACATGACGAGCTCTTACACCAACAGCTCAGGTGATGCTACCGCCTATGAAACTGGCAACTACTACGCCCTCGTTTCGGGTGACAATGCCGAAGAAATCGTTGGCATTGTTGTGTTGGAATCAACGATTGATCCGATTGGCGACGTCCGCGAGACCGGCGGCTTTATCGTTTACCGATAAGCCGCCCGATGATGCCCGATTTCCGCAGTAGCATTAGGCGACTTGTCTTTGGCCTTGGCATTATGGCCGTTCTCACCGGAACTGCGTTGGCGGATACATCTGTGTCGTTGGCCCCGGATCAATTGCGGGCTGCTGCAATTGCCGAACTCCAAACCGGCAGCGCCAATCGAGCCAAAGCTTATGCCGATGCCCTTATTGTGGTCGATGCAAATGACCGGCTTGCCCATCTGATCCACGCCCGTGCGCTGCGTGATATGGGGCGCTATGACGAAGCGCTAAAATCGGCCCGCGCTGCCTGGTCTTTGTCGGAAGATGATAACCAGCGCTATTCCAGCGCCATGATTCTGGCGCAAATTCAGTCATCAGCCGGGCGACGCACCTATGCCCAGATATGGTTGCGCCGTGCGGTTCACGCCGCCCCAAACGATAAACTTGAGCAGCGGGCAATTCGTGATTTTAAATTTGTCCGGTCACGCAACCCCTGGTCGACCCGAATTTCATTTTCCGTAGCGCCCAATTCAAACATCAACAACGGCTCGGCCTCAAGAACGTCGTTTTTGAATTATCGTTACACCGAGCCCGGAAAACCATCGCCCGAATACACCCTCAGCGGGTCGTCCCGAGCATTGTCAGGTCTTGAATACGCGTTTAATTTTGACACCCGGTATCGATTTTCTGAGACGGAAACGCATGCCAATGACTTGTTCTTCTATCTCGGTTTACGTGAATACTCCCTGTCCAGCGAAGCTAGAAACATCGCTCCCGACGCCAAAAGCTCAGATTTTTCCTTTGCACAATATCTTTTCGGCTATGGGCATCGTGGCTTTAACTTTGCCCGACGTGGGGAATACGCTTTTCGGGTAGATTTGGGCCAAACTTGGTATGGTGGCGAAGAATATACTAGGTTCGCGCGCACCAGTATTATTCAATCGTATGCCCTGTCTCGGCGCACGCGCATCAACGCCCGGCTGTCGGGTGAACGTCAGATTGGCATTACCACAAGCGATCTGAACACGGGGCGAATTGATTTATGGTTTGCGCATATCTTACCTTCGCGCGCCCGATTACGAGTATTTGCAACCGGCGCGGTGGGGAAATCCCCGACACCAACTCAGGAATTCACCGAGTTGGCATTGCGTGCCAGCCTGTCACTCGCCAAACAATTGGCCAATGCCAATGTTCAACTTGGGCTTGGCTATCGACGGCGCGATTACGATCTGTCCAACCACAGTCCTGATGGTCGACACGATGAGCGGGTGGGAGCCGAAATGACGCTGGTTTTTGCCAATGTCGACTATTATGGATTTAATCCAACCATGACCCTGTATGCGCAATACACAGACAGCAATATCGGGCTGTTTAAATCCAAGCAGTTTGGTATCAATCTTGGTATACAATCCGCGTTTTGAACAATGTGTGTCTCGACACGACCGTGATCGCGGCTATTGTTAAGCTTCTGCCAGCCACCAAGGAGCGCGCATATGACCGTTAAATATTTACACACTATGGTCAGGGTTAAAGACCTTGATAAATCCATTGCCTTTTTTGAACTGTTGGGCCTAAAGACCACCCGCAGAATGGACCACGAAGGCGGCCGTTTTACGCTGGTTTTCATGGCCGCTCCGGGGCAAGAGGATTGCCCGGTTGAGCTGACGTATAATTGGGACGGTGATGATAAGCTGCCCAGCGACGGTCGTCATTTTGGACATCTGGCCTATGCCGTCAGCGATATTTACAAGGTTTGTCAGAACCTTATGGACAATGGCGTGACCATCAACCGCCCACCACGTGATGGGCATATGGCGTTTGTACGCTCGCCTGACAATATCTCGATTGAGCTGCTGCAAATCGGCGATAATCTTGCGTCGGCTGAACCTTGGGCCAGTATGGAAAACACCGGCCATTGGTGATCCGCGCGATTCTGGCCGTTTTTGTTCTTGGGACGGCCCCTGCTGCGGCATCTGACTGTCGGCTGGCATTGGTTCTGGCACTTGATGTGTCCTCGTCAGTAGATGCAAATGAGGACGCGTTGCAACGCGGTGGTTTGGCTGCGGCATTGATCGCACCCGAGATTCAGCGTGCGTTTTTTTCGGCCCCCCAACCCGTTGCGTTGGCCGTTTATGAATGGAGCGGACGCTACAATCAAAAATTGCTGCTTGATTGGCAGCTGATTGACAGCCCAGCGCATTTGCTCGACGTCGCCACCATCATTGGCCGCTCAACACGTGGCCAAGACGATTTCCCAACATCAATGGGATATGCGTTGGGATACGGCGCTGGTGTGCTTGATCGTGGTCCCAAGTGTTTATTCCGCACGCTCGACATGGCCGGGGATGGTGAAAACAACGACGGATTCGGGCCGTCCCGCGCCTATGTCGAATTCCCATTTGCAGAGGTTACGGTGAACGGACTGGTGGTCAATGGCGCCGAATTTGAAGCCGAAGTTGATCTGATCGACTATTACACCAACCAGGTTTTGCATGGGCCGGGGGCTTTTCTTGAGGTGGCGCAAGGGTTTGACGACTATGAGCGCGCAATGCGTCGCAAACTGGAACGCGAACTGTCGGTGATGACCTTGGGCAATCTGATCACATCAACCGTCGGTCATCCGGGGTGAGCATGGCCAGACATGTTACGCTATACGTCCTGTCTCTGCTTTTGGTGATCTCATTGGCAACGCAGGCCCGGCCAGCCTGCCGTCAGGCACTGGTGCTTGGCCTGGACGTCTCAGGCTCTGTAGACAGCCACGAATATCGTCTTCAACTTGCTGGTCTTGCTGCTGCATTACGCCATCCAGACGTAATGCAGGCGCTCCTGGCAATGCCCACAAACCCGGTACATCTGGCCGTTTTTGAATGGAGCGCCCCATCCTATCAACGCCTCTTGCTCAACTGGACCGTAGTCACAGACGAGACCACGCTAAGACAAATCATCACTCGTCTGGCCAATACCACCCGCGAGACGGCCCCGCCTGGCACCGCATTAGGCACAGCCATGCAACGTGGCGCGACGCTATTGACCGAACAGAAAGACTGCTGGAAACACACACTTGATATCTCAGGGGATGGGAAACACAATCAGGGCCCACATCCGCGCGATATTTTGCAAACGCTGGACGCCCGCACTCTGACCATCAACGCGCTGGTTATAGGTGCCGACACAACCCGCACCGGAGATCGGCGACTAATCGACATCGCCGAGCTGGTATCGTATTTCAACGCCTGGGTTATCCTTGGCTCCGACGCATTTGTAGAAACCGCACTGGGCTTTGAGGACTATGAGGCCGCGATGGTCCGCAAACTCAAACGTGAATTAGAGGGGCCAGTCCTTTCGTCACTACAATCCAGTCCCTAAAGCCACTCCAATTGGCATGCTTCAATCTGTAAAATCAGGTCACAGCCCTCAGGCTTCCAATGTCTACAAACATCCCAGTTCAGCGCACAGCAACTGCCAATTTTCCGGCACGGAAAAAGGCAGGCTAATGACGTGACGGGTCGTCAGGCCGTCTCAATTCAGCAGCGGCGAAACCTGTGCGACCCCATCAGTAAATGTAACGGATTTGATCCATCCAATACCGCTCAACACGCTTCAGCGAGATGGAGATGTCCTCGATCCCGTCGAGCCCAATCACCCCCTTGGATGCTAGCCCTTCGGCATGGCGTCCAAACAGATCGGCCACCACATCGCGTATCTCGCGTCCACGCGGCGTCAGGCGTACCCGCACCGATCGGCGATCAATCTCGCAGCGCTGGTGATGCATATAGCCCATTTCCACCAGCTTCTTCAGATTATAGCTGACATTGCTACCCTGATAATATCCGCGGCTTTTCAGCTCTCCAGCGGTGACCTCATTGTCGCCAATGTTGAACAACAACAACGCCTGCACTGCGTTGATTTCCAACACACCAACCCGCTCAAATTCATCCTTGATGACATCCAGCAGCAACCGGTGAAGTCGTTCTACCAATGACAGTGCCTCAAGATAGCCTGTCATAAATCCTTTGCGGGACGTCATGCCCGTCTGCAATTCCATACTCATCTGTCTCTCCGACTCGATCCGTCCACCTACAAGATGACGGTAAAATCCGAAGAATCGGTTAAGCTTGGAAAAACATTATTTTTGAAGGCTTTGGGAGATATCGGCGATCAGATCACCATAGGGGTCTGGCGTTGGCACCTGCCCCGTCACCCATTGATACAGGTCCTGATCGTTTTCATTCAGCAGCGCATCATAAAGAATCAGCGCGCGCTCTTTCATGTCGGGCAACGACGCGTCGGCATAGGCGGTCAGGATCAGGTCCATCTCTTTGATCCCCCGGCGCATGGACCGCATTTTTAGCCGCTTGAGCCGATGCTCGGGCAACTCGGCTGTCGGGATCACGGCTGTTCCTGTTGCAACAACAGGCGCAATTTCTTTTCCAACCGGGCGGTGCGTTCGGTGTTGGCGCGCATCGCCGCGCGGATTTCGCGCAATTCGGCCAGCACTTCACCAAAAGCCGGGGTCGCGACCGTTTCCTCGACTGGGCCGCTGGTGCCATCGCCTTCGCCCGTCAACAACCACATGATCGACACGTTCAAAAGACCCGCCATCATCGACAACCGATTGGCCCGTGGCTCAGACAGATCATCCTCCCAGCCAACTAGCGTAACCTTTTTAACCCCCAACCGCCGCGCCAGTTGCGCCTGCGTCATTCCTGTTGCCTCGCGCGCGCCCGCGACACGATCTCCGAAGGTGGCCGAATCTTGTCCGTACCAGTCAGTTTGTTCTTGTGTCATGGCTGCTCCTCATCGTTCGTCAATGCGCTTGATCGCGTTTCATAGGCACCCTATGACAGTCACACACAACATACAAACCGAGGGTCCCCATGAGTTTCCTGTCTGCGACATTGTCCCGCGTTAAACCGTCCCCCACCATCGCCGTCACCTCAATGGCCGCCGAGCTTAAGGCGGCCGGACGTGATATTATCGGCCTTGGCGCAGGCGAACCGGATTTTGACACGCCGCAAAACATTAAGGACGCCGGGATTGCCGCCATAAACGCAGGCAAAACCAAATACACCGCTCCGGATGGGATCATTGAGCTGAAACAGGCGATCTGTGCCAAATTCAAACGCGATAACGGGTTGAATTACGTCCCGTCGCAAGTCAGCATCGGCACAGGCGGCAAGCAAATCCTTTATAACGCCCTGATGGCCACGCTGAACCCCGGAGACGAAGTGGTCATTCCGGCGCCCTATTGGGTCAGCTATCCCGATATGGTGTTGTTGGCAGGCGGCGAACCGGTAGTGGCCGAGGCAACGCTCGAGAACGGTTTCAAATTGACGCCGGACCAGCTCGAGGCCGCGATCAGCCCAAAAACCAAATGGCTAATCTTTAACTCCCCGTCAAACCCAACAGGCGCGGGGTATTCGCGGGATGAGTTGAAAGGCCTGACAGACGTTCTGCTGCGCCATCCCCATGTCTGGGTGATGACCGATGATATGTATGAACATCTGGCCTATGATGATTTTGAATTCAGCACCCCAGCCGAGATAGAACCCGCCCTGTATGAGCGCACGCTGACCTGTAATGGCGTATCAAAGGCCTATGCCATGACCGGCTGGCGCATTGGCTATGCAGGTGGCCCTGAGCCTCTGATCGCGGCCATGCGCAAAATCCAGTCGCAAAGCACATCCAACCCCTGCACGATCAGCCAGTGGGCGGCGGTTGAGGCCTTGAACGGTACACAGGATTTCCTCGCTCCGAATAACGAAATGTTCATACGTCGGCGCAATCTTGTGGTGTCGATGTTGTCAGAGATCGACGGTATGATCTGCCCAACACCAGAGGGTGCGTTTTACGTCTATCCCTCTATTGCCGGGCTGATTGGCAAAACAACGCCATCGGGCACCGAAATCATCAATGACGAGGTATTTGCCACGACGTTGCTTAATGAAACAGGCGTCGCGGTGGTGTTTGGCGCGGCATTCGGGCTTTCGCCTAACTTTCGCGTCAGCTACGCTACATCTGACGAAGCCTTGAAAGAGGCATGTTTGCGCATTCAATCCTTTTGCGCGTCGTTGAAATAGGGGGTTCACGATGTCGACCGACCTACCCGACTATTACTTTCGCGTCCGTGACAATGGCGCATTTGTGTTCAGGATTGACACCGAGAACCGCCAGCGCCGCATTGAAATGGACCAGATCGCCGTGGTCAACATCCGCAACTGCGAAATCAAACCGCATGGCGATCGCACCCTGACCGACGCTGACCTGACCCGCATCAAAGACTGGATGGAAGACCGCGCGACCCTGCTCGCCCATCGCGACATGGACGATATTCACCGTGCTGTGGACTATCTGAACACCACCACCCACTGGGCCCAGTCAAAGGCCGGTGAGGACCAGTTGGAACAGGTCACCGATGATCTGCTGCTGGCCATGCATGATTTGCGCTCTGTGCTGGTGCGCAAAAAGGCCGACCGCATGATGAAGGCCATGCAGAAAACCGGCTAAGCCGCTATTTCTTCTCGTCCTAAATACCTCGGGGGTCAGGGGGCAGCGCCCCCTGCCTTTCTGAGCACGTAGCATCACATCAAATTCATCTGACCGGCTAAACGCGTTATGCGGCGCAAACGCGGCCTCCCCTTGCAGATGAATGTCCGGCTCCTAAGAAACGCAACAAACTCTAGTCAGGCGACCCCACCCGCCGAATTGCCGTGCCCCAAAACCGGATCATCAAAAACACCCCGGCGCAGGCCAGACCAACAACCAGACCCAGCCAGACACCAATACCATCCAGGCCAAGCACAAACCCCAAATAATACGACGTCGATATCCCGACGACCCAATAGGACATGACCCCAATCACCAACGGCACCCCGGTATCTTGCACACCGCGCAACAATCCAAGCGCCATAACCTGGGCGCCGTCCACCAGCTGAAACAACGCCGCCACCGCCAGCAAGCCAACGCCAATCTTGATGATCTGCGCACTCTCAGGATCGTTCATATCCAAAAACAGCGAGATCAGGTATTGCGGCATGCCCAAGAACAACGCCACCGTCGCCAATGACATAAGCAGCGACAACACAATCACCACAATCGCACCGCGCGCCATATGCTGCCGGTCACCGCGCCCATAGGCATTGCCCGCGCGCACCGTGGCAGCACTGCTTAACCCAAGGTGAACCATGAATGTGCCGCTTGCCAACTGTAACGCAATGCCATGTGCCGCCAGTGGCACAGTGCCTAGCCACCCCATCATCATCGCCGTCGCTGTGAACAGCGACACTTCGGACAAAGTGGTTAACCCAATCGGCACACCCAGCCGGAACACTTTTACAAACATCTCAAAATCCAGCCGCCACAATCGCTGGTACAGCCGATGTTCCGGCAACACTTTCAGCCCGTAAATCATCACTCCGACAAGCGACACCAGTTGCGTCATCACCGACGCAATCGCCGCCCCTGCAATGCCAAGCTCTGGCGCACCCCAATTGCCAAAAATCAGCGCGTAATTGGCAAATCCGTTCAGAACCGCCGCAAAAATAGTGATCCACAACGCAATCTGCGTTCGCTCCAACGCCGCCAGATACGATTTGAGCACCATCACAAACAACGCCGGGAATATGCCCCAACCGGCAATGCGCAGGTATTGCGCCGCCTGATCTGCCACCTCCTCGTTTTGCCCTAAGGCAAGCAATACATGCTCGGACCACCACAATAGCGGCATCGCAAAAACCGCAAACAGCGCGGACAACCAAAGCCCCATGCGCGTGGCCCGGCGCAATCCAATTTCGTCGCCCTCGGCATCAAAGGCCGCCACCATCGGCATCACCGCCCATGCAAACCCGGACCCCATCAAAAACAGCACAAAGAAATACGACGACGCCAGCGTCACCGCCGCCAGCGCTTCGATTCCGTACCAGCCAAGCATGACGGTATCGGTCAACCCAATGGCAAACTGCGCCAGGTTGCTTCCGACAATAGGAAGGCCCAGCACCAGAATGGCGCGGGCGTGACCGGGATATGACATTTGAACGCCCATCCACCAGCATTAGGAGCATTGCAGCGCCCCGGCAAGAGGCCGAATTTCGCCTCGCATTCATTTGGTTTGCGCGTGCAGACAAGGCACCACTATGATGCGTAAAACACCAGGAAGATCCTATGCCTTCTGATCCTTTCGCGGCCCTGCCCCCCGAAGCCCGCGCCTTTCTGTCCGAGCTCGCGACACAGAACAATCGCGACTGGTTTGCCGCTCACAAGGCACATTATAACAGCACCCTGAAAACCCCGGCGGCGCTGCTTTTGGATCAGATCGCCTATGACATGGGCCGCCAAATGGGCCAAACCCTAAGCCCAAAACTGTTTCGGGCGCACCGCGATGTGCGGTTTACCAAGGACAAAACACCCTATCACACGCATCTGCACATGATGTGGACCATTGGCGGCACAGGCCCGGCGCGCCCCGCTCTGTTTCTTGGCATAGCACCAGATTATGTGCGGATTGGCGGTGGCCTTATTCAGTTTGACAAAACCACCCTGCCCGACTGGCGCACAGCCGTAACCGGTGATTTCGGCACACTGGTGCAAACGCTGCTTGGTGATCTGGCCAAGGCCGGGTTGCTCCCGGACACGCCCGAGCTCAAACGTATCCCGGCCCCTTACGCCAAGGACCATCCACAGGGCGAATTACTACGACGCAAAGGGCTGGCCGTCTGGGGCCATATCCCCGCCACAGACTGGCCCACGCCCTTGGCCACGCTCAACCGCCAGTTTGGCCAGATCAGACCGCTGCTTGAACTGCTCAAAATCGGGTTTTAGGCACCAAATCTCCAGGCAGTAGGCTCCGAAAACCGATTGCCACTTTTCGGATTGCGAACGCCTTAGTCTCCGCGCAATTGAGTCCGAAACCCGGTTCCCACTTTTCGGATTGCGCTACTTAATCCGGCTATCAGGATGCAACGCCGTTCCTAAAATATGGTCAGACCGGTGGATCACATGATGCGCCTGCCCAACAATCAACAGATCGGGTGAGCCGACAATATCAAGATTTTTGTCCGGATATTCCAGCGACGCCAAAAAGTGGCGCATGCAATTCAGCCGGGCGCGTTTTTTGTCGTTTGATTTGATTACAGTCCACGGCGCATCAGCGGTGTCTGTATAAAAGAACATCGCCTCTTTGGCCTCGGTGTAGTCATCCCATTTGCCAAGGCTGGCCTTATCAATCGGGCTAAGTTTCCAGCGTTTCAGCGGATCAAGCGAGCGACTGTCAAAGCGGCTTTTCTGCTCTTCCTGCGTGACCGAGAACCAATATTTATAAAGCCGGATACCCGAGCGCACCAACATCCGTTCCAGATCAGGTGTCTGGCGCATGAATTCCAGATATTCGCCCGCACCACAGAACCCCATGACCCGTTCAACACCGGCGCGATTGTACCAGGACCGGTCATAAAACACCATTTCCCCGGCGGTTGGCAGCTCTTGCACATAACGCTGAAAATACCACTGGCCCAGCTCTTTCTGGCCGGGTTTATTCAGCGCTACAACCCGCGCCGCGCGTGGGTTCAGGTGCTCGGTGAACCGTTTGATCGTGCCGCCCTTACCAGCCGCATCCCGCCCCTCAAAGATCAACACAAACCGTTCGCCAGATTCCTGCGACCAAAGTTGCACCTTTAGCAGCTCAGCCTGCAATCGCGCTTTGGTCTTTTCGTACTCACTGCGCCCAAGCTTGGTTGAATACGGATATTGACCGCTTTCAAAGGCGATACGCACCTGTTCAGCAGTTGGGGCAGCGGGTTTGGTCGCAGAATTATTGAACGAGGGCGTCGTCATCATGGGCAAGTCTCCTGAAATGAGGTTTGGCCAATATTACCCCCCCCAAACCAATCCGACCTTGATCCGAGTCAATAAACTGTCACACTCAATATATCTTTAGATCAATGTGGGTGCCTACGCCTCGGATTGCCAAATACTGCCAGAATAAAGGACCTCACCTTATGCGATATTCTCTTACTGCGCTTGGCATTGCCGCCAGCCTTGTCACTGCCGCTCCTGTGCTCGGCGAAAACCGGGCTGACCGGATTCGCCCAGATGCGCCAGAACTGGCGGCTTACGGCGACCACGTGATTGGGGTTCAGACGCTGAATTTTGTCCATGCCGGTCAAAACGACATCGTCAACACCACCGCTGACAGCGAACCGCTTTACGACCGGCCGCTGACCGTCGAAGTCTGGTATCCTGCGGCCGACGGCACCACGCCCGGCGGTACCTATCAGGTGACCCTGCGCGATGGCAAAACCGTTTTCCCATTACACGGTCAGGCCGCACGTAACGCCGCCCCCGCAACGGCCGGAAAATACCCGCTGGTGGTGATCTCGCATGGCTATCCGGGCAACCGGTATTTGCTGGCGCATCTGGGCGAAAACCTGGCCTCCAAGGGCTATGTCACCGTTGCGATCGACCATACAGACAGCACCTATTCTGATCAAAACGCCTTTGGCTCAACCTTGTTGAACCGCCCGATTGACCAGCGGTTTGTCATCGACCAGATGGCCGCGCTTGACGGGCCATTGGGCGCAATAGTTGACACCGACACCACCGGTGTCATCGGTTATTCAATGGGCGGGTACGGTGCGCTGATATTTACCGGCGCCGGTGTAACCAAGGCCGCAACCGAATACAGCTGGGGTACGCCGAACGGCCTGCTTGAGCGTAACATGGCCGGAACCGACAGCCATATCGCGTTGGTTGATAACCGGGTCAAAGCCGTCATTGCCATTGGACCATGGGGCAAAAATACCGGGTTTTGGGATGCCGAAGGCCTGTCTGGTATCCAAAAGCCGCTGATGTTGATGGCTGGCGGGGTTGATGATGTATCGGTCTACGGGGCCATCCGTCAGATCTTTGCCGAGACCACCGGCACCGACCGGCATTTGTTGACGTTTGAAGGCGCAAACCACAATGCCGCCGCGCCCATGCCCGCCCCCGAAGAAGGCTGGGAAATGGATGAAGCCCTTGGTTTCGAACCGTTTGAACATTATGCGGACGCACTTTGGGATACCAACCGGATGAACAACATCGCCCAGCATTTTGCCACTGCGTTTCTGGATCAACACCTGAAAGGTGACAGCGACAAAGCCAGCTATTTCGACCTGATCGAACGTGCGGATGCTGGTGTTACCGCGATGGATGACGCGGGGAAACCCACGGCAGAGCATACATTCTGGAAGGGTTTTGCACCGCGCACCGGCCAGGGACTTACGTTTGAAACCTTGCCCAAAGGGCAATAATTTGGACATGCCCAACGGGCAATAATTGAAAGCCCGCCCAACGGGAAATAACCTCTCTCTTCTTACCTAAATAGGTGGTGGCGCGGACATTGCGCGCCACCACCTCATCACCACGGACACCAAACCATGAAGACCGAAACACTTGACTTAAACGGCCAGCCATTTTTTATCCGGCGCTGGGGCAATCCTGATCTGCCGCCGCTTTTGATGCTGCACGGCTTTCCCGAATATGGCGGTGCCTGGTCCGATCTGGCGCCACTCCTGTCCGATCATTTCCACTGCATCGCTCCGGATCAACGCGGCTATGGCCAGAGTTGGGCGCCCGAGGGTGTCAAAAACTATTCGGTCGGCGCACTGGTGTCGGACATGGCGGCGTTGATCGACCATATTGGCGGGCCATTAACCGTGTTTGGCCATGACTGGGGCGCGGCAGTGGCCTATGCGCTGACCATCATGCGCCCAGAATTGGTCGACCGTCTGATCATCGCCAACGGCGTGCATCCGGTGCCGTTTCAACGCGAGTTGTCCAAAGGTGGCGCACAGTCCAAAGCCTCGCAATATATCAACTTTCTGCGCCAGGACGGCTCAGAAGACCGGCTCGCCGAGGATAATTTCGCCCGGATTGGCGCGATGCTAACCCGTGGCGACAATACTGCATGGATATCACCAGAGCGGTTGGCCACATATAAAACCGAATGGGCGCGTGGCGGGCGGCTCAAAACCATGATCCATTGGTATCGCGCCTCGCCTATTGCGGTGGCCGACCCTGATACACCGCTGGAAAACCCACCAATTATGCCCGCAGATAAGTTGGGATTAAAACAACCGCATCTGCTGATTTGGGGCGAAGACGACATTGCGTTGTTGCCTGAATCTACCGAAGGGTTAGAAGAGCTTGCACCTAACCTGACCCGCGTCACATTCCCCAATGCCAATCACTGGATTTGCCATCAAATCCCACAAGACGTCGCCGACGCCGTTTTGAAATGGACCCAAACAACATGATTACCGTTCATCACCTGAACCGATCCCGATCGCATCGTATCCTGTGGCTGCTCGAAGAGCTCGCTGCGCCGTATGAGGTGATCCGCTATGAGCGCGACAAGGTGACCAATCTGGCGCCGCCCGAATTGCTGGCGGTACACCCGTTGGGCAAATCGCCGATGGTCGAGATCGAAGGCCGTCTGGTCACCGAATCCGCCGCCATTGTCGAAGTACTCTGCGCCGCCTATGGCCCGCAGATGATCCCGGCGCCGGGCACCGATGCCTATATCCGCCATCTGGAACTGATGCATTTCGCCGAAGGGTCGGCGATGACGCCGATCCTGCTGAACCTGTATGTCGGCACACTTGGCAAAGATGGTGCACCACTACAACGCCGGATTGATCAGCAATTGGACAGCCATTTCGCCTATATGAACGCCATTCTGCGCCCCTCGGGCCATTTCGTGTTTGATGAATTATCGGCCGCCGACATCATGCTTAGCTTTCCGGCCGAGGTGGCCATGCGTCTGGGCCGTCGCAATGATTTCCCCGCACTGGCGGCCTTTGTCGACGCCATCCACGCCCGCCCGGCCTATGCGCGTGCCTTTGAAAAAGGCGGCGGTGCTTAGGCCATGACACAATAGGCATGTCGTGACAGTAACGACCGAAAACGGGACGATGTCTGCTTTGTACGGCGGCTTCAACGGGTCGGCGCAGCACTCTAGTCTTTTTGCAAAGATGGAGTGAGAATGATGAAGTATCGTCGCCGAGTATTTTTCACGGATAAACAGAAGTCAGAGATATGGGATCGATGGCAACGCGGAGAGTCGATGAACTCGATTGGACGTGGGTTTGATTGGACGTGGGTTTGATCGCACAGTTGTCCTTGCGATCGATTGGGCAAACATCCCTCTCGTGCATTGCTCTGCAATACCCTGCGGGCAATGGGCAGCCCCAAACGTCGCATCTGGCGTAAGATACATATTGGCATCGATGAGGAAACGCTGAAGGTTCGGGCCGTAAAAGTCACCATTGGCAATATCGGGGATGCTACCGTATTGCCGGAACGTCTGAACCAAATCCCTGCCGATCAGGTCATCGGCAGTGTCACCGCAGACCGGCCTATGACACGCGCAAATGCCACGAGGCGATTGCCGCCCGAGATGCCCACGCGATGATCCCGCCGCGTAAGGATGCAGAGCCCTAAAAACTGACGGGTGCCCCAGCTATTGCCCCCGAGCAATTGCCCCCAACGATGCGGTCAATGCACAACAGTATCTGGGCCGCACCCTGTGGCGACGCTGGAGCGGAGCCGCGTCGAAACGAAACCTCTCGGGATCATGCTGCACATAACCCTGCCGGTCAGTGGATGTATTGTATGAAACTACTCGGCCAATCGCTGATGGCGATCACCCTCCGTGCCAATAGGAGTGAGACATATTGTTTGCTCAAGTTTACACTTGAGGGTCCAGGAGAACGAACCCATGGTTATGCCCTCACAGGACCCGCTTGCAGGGGTTGCTGCGTCTGATGCAACCCCACCGGCTGAGCCCCATGCCCGTGTTGTCCCCGGGCCTGTGGTGCCGACAGCCGAACTGACGGATTTGCCGAAGCGGCGGCGTTTCACCGCTAAATATAAGCTGCGTATT
>JBLHMP010000019.1:0-48992 GCA_047623555.1 Granulosicoccus sp. | reverse complement strand
GTTAAACCCGGCGGCATTTTTGACGATAATGTCAGCAATCCATGCGGGAAATTCGTGTTTTGGTTCACCAATAGTCATATGAACCACGTCGCCACCTGGCGCGTGTCCATCTAACAACGTCCGAAGACGCGGAAATGCATAGGCCGGAAGGTTCGAAAACCGCTCGGGAAACTTCATTTTTACTGCCTCAAGGTCGGGATCATAACGCCCCGTACTCTCCCAAGGTACAGATGCGCCCGTCGCGCGTCCAGTCAAAGCATTGACGGGATTGGAATTTGTGGCTTTCAGGCCAGTGCTGCCTCGGCCGCGGCGCCAATGCGCAATAATGCCTCTTCCGTGTTGGGCGACGACATCAACATTATACCGCAACTTGGCACGCCGGTTGGCAGGCTTAGCGACGTCAGCCCCATCAGATTGCCAATGCGGGTATTGCGCAAAGACAGCAGGTTTTCGGTCAGGTAATAGTCAGGGTCGCGGTTCAATCGGTCGACATTGGGCGGCAGGATCGGCGAGGTTGGGCAAAGAATCACATCATATCCGGCAGTTGCCTGCGCATAGGCCGTTTTTGCCCGCTCCAGTGCCGCACATCCGGCCACGTAATCCGGTGCAGAATAATTCGCCCCGGCGCGAAACCGTTGCAGAATGGCCGGAAACATCACATCTGGGTTTGCTTCGATCACATCTCGCCACAACCCATATGCCTCGCCGGTGTAAAGCACCCCGGTCAGGGCCATCGCGTCGGCGACTTCGGGGATTTCAATACTGTCGATGCTGGCCCCGGCGGCTCTCAAACGCTGTACCGCACTTGCAAACGCCGCACTTGGTTCCGGGCGCAGATCGTCCATAGCGATGGTCTGCAAAACCGCAAAACGACGCCCCGTAAGGCTGGCGCCAGTCAGATCGGCGGCTTTGCCCCCCTCAAGCAGCGCCAGCATCAGCGCCGCGTCCTCGACCGACCGCGCCAACGGACCAACAGTGTCAAATTTCAGACACAACGGCACAACGCCCTCCAGGCTGACCCGCTTGGCCGTGGTTTTCAGGCCCACCAGATCGTTCCACGCGGCCGGAATGCGTACCGACCCACCAGTGTCTGAGCCAATGCCAATTGCGGCCAGCCCAAACGCCACAGATGTCGCGGCACCGGATGACGACCCACCGGGCACCGCATCTGCGTCATTCACACAGGGCGGCGTTGCGGTGATCGGGTTCAGGCCCAGCCCGGAAAACGCCAGCTCGCTCATGTGGGTTTTGCCAAGGCAAACCGTGCCCATCGCCGTGGCATTGCGCAAAACGGTGGCATCATGGTCGGGCACCCGGTCTTTTAACAACGCCGTTCCCGCTTCGGTCGCCACGCCTGCGGTATCAAACAGGTCTTTCCAACTGATCGGCACCCCATCCAAAGGCGACAATCGCCGCCCGACCTCTGCCCGGTCCCGTGCGGCACGTGCCTCGGACAAAGCCCGGTCATGGGTGACACGGGCATAAATGCGATCGCGCAACGGGTGCGCGTCAATCGCGGCCAGATAGGTCTGGGTGAGCTCTACCGGATCAATGTCGCCAGCGGCGATTCCCCGGCCCAAATCAGCCGCCGTCATTGTTAGCCATTGTTGCATGTTCGTCCCTCGCGTATTCAATTTATGAAACGGTAGCGACAGCACCGCACATGGACAATCCCGAACTCGCGCCCATATTGAAAAGTATGACCCATTCAAACGAAATCCTAATCATCGGCGGCGGCCTGAACGGCCCTGCATTGGCATTGGCTTTGGCCCAAACCGGGCACAATGTGACGGTGATTGATGCATTGGCCGAAAAAACACGCAAGAACGCGGCGTTTGACGGGCGATCCTATGCGCTGGCGCTGACCTCGCAACGACTGTTGGCTGCAATCGGGGTTTGGTCGTTGGTTGCCGACAAAGCCCAGCCGATGTTGGAAATCAAAGTCACCGATGGCCATGCCGGCAGCGGCCCATCGCCGTTTTTTATGCATTTTGACCATGCCGAAATCGAAGAAGGCCCGATGGGTTATATGACGCAAGACCGCCACCTGCGCCGTGCCTTTCTTGAGGCGATGGAGGCCGAACCCAAAATCACCCAAATCAACGGAAGAACCGTTGTTGATCAACAGCTTGACCCAACGGGTGTTTCGGTAACTCTGGATGATGGCGCGGTTCTGACCGGTCGCCTGTTGGTCGGTTCAGACGGGCGCAAAAGCGGCACCGCACAGCGCGCCGGGATCAAACGCACCGGCTGGGGCTATGACCAAACCGCGTTGGTTTGCGCCATTAACCACGAACTGCCTCATAACGGCATCGCGCATCAGTTTTTTATGCCCCCCGGCCCGCTTGCCATTCTGCCGCTGACCGGTAATCGCAGTTCCATCGTTTGGAGCGAACGCACCGACACTGCGGCAGCGATCAGCAACCTGAACGACGCCGGATATTTGCAGGCATTACGCCCACGTTTCGGTGATTTCCTTGGCGATATCTCGCTTGCCGGTAAACGGTTCGCCTATCCCCTGAACCTGACCATCGCCAACAGTTTTATCGCAGATCGCATGGCGCTGGTTGGCGATGCGGCCCACGGTATGCATCCAATTGCCGGGCAAGGTCTGAACGCCGGCTTGCGCGATGTTGCGGCCCTTGCTGAGGTGCTGACATTGGCCGGAAGGCGCGGCGAAGACATCGGTTCACCACTTGTGCTTGAGCGCTATCAACAATGGCGGCGTTTTGATACCGCCTCGCTGGCGATGGCAACGGATGTGTTTAACCGGCTGTTCTCAAATGATAACCCTATTTTGCGGATTGGCCGCGATCTGGGGATGGGGTTGGTCAACGCCCTGCCCAGATTGCGACGCGGGTTCATCCGCGAGGCGGCCGGGCTTTCGGGGGACCTCCCAAGTCTGATGTCGGGCAAAAGCCTTTAGTCTAGCCGCCTCGCTTCGTCGATCAGCATCACTGGGATGCCGTTGCGGATTGGAAACGCCAATCCGGCGGGGCGCGATACCAGTTCTTGCCGGTCCGCATCATATTCCAGCGTCGCCTGTGTCTGCGGACAAACCAAAGCCTCTAACATCCGCCGATCAAAGGTGATTTCTGTGTCACTCATTGCATTGCCTCCTCGTCTGATCCACCGCGTAGGGAAAACTCTATCAATGTCATCAATGTGTTGCCTCGAATCGCAAGCGTTGACGACTCGAGTAGCGCCTGTTTGTCCTCAGGCCGAAAATCCAACATCATCGACAGTGAATTAACCAACAGTTCATCCTCGGTATCCTTCATCATTTCCCAGTCTGCCGACAATTGACGCGCCAAAAAATACCGCTCAAGTAAAACCAGAAATGTCGCGCGGTCAAAATCACCCTCACCAGATGTCTTGTTCAAATCCGGCACAAACCCGGACCAATCGACATCACAACGGCGATACGGGCAAAACCCATCTTTTTCGTCAACGATCCGAAACCGCGACACCCCGGCCAACACGATCATCACCCGCCCGTCATCTGTTTCAGAAAACTGCACGATCCTGCCTGCACAGCCGACACGCTGCAGCGCGTCCGGTCTCGCCCGATCAGGCTGAATCATCCCGATCAGCCGATGCGAAGTTTTAAGCGCGTCCTCGATCAATTGCAGGTAACGCGGTTCAAATATGTGCAACGGCAGGCGCAACCTGGGCAACAAAAGCGCCCCGGGCAAAGGAAACAGCGAGATCGTTTCCGGTAAATCAGCGAACTTGAACATCGGCCCTAGTTTAGCCGCAAAACACGATCAGGCAAAGATCAACGAGCTAAGCTTGCGTCGACCGTTCAACACTATGGGATCATTTGATTTTAGCGCCTCAAATATCGTGAACATTTGGGTTCTGGCGGCACCTTCGTTCCAGTCACGATCGCGGCGGAACAATTCCAGCAGCTGGGCAATAGCCTCTTCGACCTGTGCATTGGCGTGCAGCGCAAGCGCCAGATCAAACCGCGCCTGATAGTTATCCGGCTCGGCCTCAACGGCTGTTGTCAATTCGACAACCGGGCCCGCATCGGCGGCCTGACGGGCCAGATCAAGCTGTGCTTGGGCCGCCTCAAGTTCGGGCATTGTCGATAGTTCGGCAGGTGCACCGTTCAAAATAGCCTCGGCCTGATCCAGGTCGTCCATCGCAATATGGGCGCGAACAAGTCCACCATAGGCGGCAACGTTATCCGGTTCCTGCTCCAGAATGGCGGCAAAAGTCTGCGCCGCATCCTCGACAGCGCCCTCGTCCAGCATCGATTCTGCGGCTTCTACCGCCTCGGCCAGACCAGCAGCAGCCGATTCGCCACCTGATTTCTCAATCACACGCTCAACAAAGGCTTTGATCTCGGACGCAGGCTGTGCGCCCTGAAACCCGTCGATGGGCTGGCCTTTGTAAAAGGCAAAAACCGTCGGAAGTGACTGAATTTGCAACTGCCCGGCGATACCCTGTGCCTCGTCCACATTCAGTTTGACCATCTTGACCGCGCCCTTGGCCGCCGTCACCGCATCTTCGAGCATCGGGCCAAGCGTTTTGCACGGACCGCACCAAGGCGCCCAAAAATCAACGATGACTGGCGCATCGGCCGAGGCTTCGATCACGTCGGCCATGAATGTGGCCTCAGATGTGTCTTTAATCAGGTCGGTTGCAGGGGCTGCGGTGGTTCCACTTGATAGTCCGATCATGCCAAATTCTCCTATTCGGGGTTGGCTTCTATATGCAGTCAGTTGCGGCGAAATCCAAGGGCCGCCGCGAAATTCCTATGGTTTGGTCAAAGATCAAATGTTGCAAATACTGGCGCGTGGTCGCTGGGCTTCTCCCAGCCGCGCGCATCGCGATAGACCCGGCTGGAATGGCCAGCCTTGGCAATGTCTGACGTCGCCCAAACATGATCCAACCGCCGACCTTTGTCTGCTGTCGACCATTCACGCGCCCGATAGGACCACCAGCTGTACAACGGCCCCTCAGGGATATCGGCGCGGGTCACGTCAACCCAATCACCGGCCTCCATGGTGTCTGCCAGGTGCTCAATTTCAATCGGGGTATGACTGACAACCTTTAACAACTTCTTATGGCTCCAAACATCATCTTCGCGCGGTGCGATGTTCAGATCCCCCACCAAAATGGCCTTTTCCGGCTTCTCGGCACGGAACCAATCGCGCATATCCGTCAGATAATCGAGCTTTTGGCCGAACTTTTCGTTCTTTTCGCGGTCGGGCACATCACCGCCTGCGGGCACATAAAAGTTGTGAATGGTCACACCATTTTCCAACCGCCCGGCCACATGACGGGCATGCCCCAGATCGGCGAAATCCTGTGATCCGACATCTTCGATTGGCAAACGCGACAGGATTGCAACGCCGTTAAAACCCTTTTGCCCCCGCGCAACGAACGTATAGCCCAGTTCAGCAAAGGCTTCGGTTGGGATCTTGTCCACCGGGCTCTTGCATTCCTGCAGGCACAAAACATCCGGGCCTTGTTCTTTCAGCAACTTGCAAACAAGCGGCTCACGCAGGCGAACCGAGTTAATGTTCCAGGTGGCAAGGGTAAAGGACATGGGGCAAGTCTCGCGATTTGTATCAGGGTTACGCGCATCCTAGCGCGGCAAATGCCGGGACGCCATGCCACTTGCACCCGGATCACGCGCAAAAAAGGACCGGGCACAAAGGCCCGGCCAAGTCCAACAGGGAGGATGCATGTCAGAACCCGGACATGCACGGGATGGGATAACCTTAAATTCGTGCCTTGGATATTTCTTTGACCTGCATCATTTTTGTTTGGCCTAAACCGTCAGGCCACTAACCGATAGCCACCGGATTCAGTCACCAGCAACCGGGCATTTGACGGATCGGGTTCGATTTTCTGCCGCAGCCGGTAAATGTGGGTTTCCAGCGTATGCGTCGTGACCCCGGCATTATACCCCCAGACTTCGTGCAGCAGCACATCGCGGGCCACCACACCATCGCTTGAGCGGTAGAGGAATTTGAGGATATTGGTTTCTTTCTCGGTCAGACGAATTTTGCGATCTTCATCAGTGATCAGCATCTTCATCGACGGCTTGAACGTGTATGGGCCAAGAGTAAAAACCGCATCCTCAGACTGTTCATGCTGGCGCAGCTGGGCACGGATACGCGCCAAAAGAACCGGGAATTTGAACGGCTTGGTGACATAATCATTGGCACCCGCATCCAACCCCAGAATGGTATCTGAGTCGCTGTCATGGCCCGTTAACATCAGGATCGGTGATTTTACCCCCTGTTTACGCATCAGACGACACAATTCGCGGCCATCGGTATCGGGCAATCCAACGTCCAGAATGATCAGGTCATACAGCGCCTCTTTGGCACGCTCCATCGCGCTTTGACCATCGGCGGCCTCAAAGACATCGAAATCTTCGGTCATCACCAACTGTTCACTTAGCGCATCGCGCAGATCGTCGTCATCATCGACTAGCAGTATCTTTTTGACCTGTGCCATCTGGTTCTCCTCATGTCTGTCCCACAAGACATGTGGGTGCCGACGGTATTAGACAAGAAATTGTATTGTTGTGTCACGCTGACGTGTTTGTCACAGGGGAAATGTTTCACATTCTTGCAAAACCGCATAGGTACAAGACATCAATTGACTGGATTTCTTACATGAGCCTCGTGCCTGATATTACCGAACTTTTGGCCCGTGCGCGGGCGGATTTGCGTATGGGGCTGCCTGTTGTCCTAACCGATGGGACAAAGGCGGTGCTGGCGATCGCTATTGAAACATTAACCTCTGACCGTCTTGGCGATTTGCGTGCGATATCCGGGCAAGCGGTGATTGCCATTACTGCCCGCCGTGCCGAAACGCTCAAGGCGCGGGCCTATGACGGTGATCTGGCGCGGGTTTTGTTGCCATCCGGTGCTGATTTGAACTGGGTGTTGTCCATCGCTGACCCTGCTGATGATTTGCGGGTGCCGATGAAAGGGCCGTTGACCGCAGAACGTGGCGGGTCCGCCGATTTGCATCGTTTGGCGCTGTGGTTAACCAAGTCCGCGCGGCTGTTACCTGCGGCGGTGATTTTACCAATGACTGATGGCGCAGGTTTTGCCGTTACCCATATGCTGACATCAATTGACTATATCCGTGCAGCGCCAAAAATGACCGATCGCAGCCCCTTGCACGAGGTGATTAGCGCCCGACTGCCGATGGAGGTCTCCGAGACCGGCCGGTTGCATGTGTACCGGCCCAACGACGGCGGAGAAGAGCATTACGCCATCGAAATCGGCCGCCCGGATCGTAACAAACCGGTGCTGACGCGGCTACATTCCGCCTGTTTCACCGGTGATCTGATGGGCAGCCTGAAATGCGATTGCGGGCCACAACTGCGCGCCGCTTTGGCGCAGATGGGCGATACCGGGGCGGGGGTTCTGCTGTATCTCAACCAAGAGGGGCGCGGTATTGGACTAGCCAACAAAATGCGCGCCTATAGCCTGCAGGATCAGGGGTTTGATACAGTGCAGGCCAATCATCGGCTCGGCTTTGAGGACGACGAGAGAGATTTTCGCCTTGGCTCTGACATATTGAAATCATTGAGATTTTCTGCGGTTCGATTGCTGACAAACAATCCGGCCAAGATTGAGATGATGGAGAAATCTGGCATTTCCGTTGTCGAACGTGTGCCTTTGAAGGTTGGCAAGACAGCCCATAATCAGGCCTATCTCGCCACCAAAGCCGCTAAATCTGGACACCTGTTTTGACACCACAAGACATGGTTTTAACGCCTTTGGGTCTTCGGTTTTGTGGCCGGGTTTTGCCCTGCTCTATCGGTCGCGGCGGAATAACAAATACCAAACGCGAAGGCGACGGCGCCACTCCAACCGGCGTTCACCGCATCGTCGGCATAATGTATCGACCTGACCGAATGACGCCGCCCACGCGTTGGGCTGTGCCGATACTTCCGGGCGATTTGTGGTCAGATGATCCGGCGGATGTTGATTACAACCATCTAGTCCGCGCCCCTTATGGCCCTAGCCATGAACAAATGCGCCGCGCCGATCCGCTTTACAATTTGGTGGTTTTGACGGATTGGAACAGGCCCAATTCAGTACCCGGCCGTGGCTCGGCTATCTTTATGCATCAATGGCGCAGGCCCGGTTATCCAACCGAAGGCTGCATAGCCCTGCGCCGCGATCACCTGTTGTGGCTGGCGCAACGGATCGGTGAATCCACACGCCTAATCGTGGCGTAGGGTGGGTGAAAACCCACGCGTTTTAGGAACTGACTCGTTCGCCAAATATCGCAGAGCCCACCCGAATATGCGTCGCACCAAGCGCAATAGCCGATTCAAAATCGCTGCTCATGCCCATCGACAAGCCATCCAACCCATTGCGCGCCGCGATTTTGGCCAGCAATGCGAAATGCAATGACGGCTCTTCCTCGGCTGGCGGGATGCACATCAACCCTCGCACGGGCAGATCAAGGCCCTGACATTCCACAATAAAACCATCCGCATCGCTGGGTAAAATTCCGGCCTTTTGCGGCTCTTCCCCGGTGTTGACCTGAATGAACAGATCAGGACATGCACCGCGTTCCTGCGCCAGTCGCGCCAACGTATTGGCCAGCTTTGGGCGATCCAGCGAATGAATGGCGTTGCACAGATCCATCGCCTGGCGTGCTTTGTTGGTTTGCAACGGACCGATCAGATGCAGATCAATGCCTTCATATTGCGTGCGGAAATCCGGCCATTTGCCTGCCGCTTCCTGTATGCGGTTTTCGCCAAACACGCGCTGGCCCTGGTCCAGCACCGACCTAACCCGCTCGTTTGGTTGTACCTTGGACACGGCAATCAGGCAGACCGATCCGGCGGTGCGTCCGGCAGCAGATTCAGCCGCAGCAATTCGGGTGTTTATTTCATTCAGTGGCATTTGGCCCTCGCATCAATGTAGCGCCAGCAAAACATCAGAATGCAGAAAAAGAAAAGGGCAGACCCGAAGGCCTGCCCAAATTCATGTCGTCGTAAGGGTTAGCTTAGAAGTTAAAGCGAACACCAAAGTCGGCGACTGTTACGTCGTCAAAGCCAACTGCAACACCACCGGCCAGAACCGCGCCACCCAAGGAGTGGGTAAAGCCGATGCCGTAGGCGTCGCTCATTGATGCACCAGTGGACAGAACTGCCGAGCCGTCAGTGAAAGTTGCAAACGCAGTAACCGTTGTGCCGCCACCAAAGGAGTAGCTACCGTTAATACGAGTGGCGCTATTTTCGCCATCGTTGTCGGAATAAGCTGCACCAACACCAAAGTCACCGAAGTTACCGGCAACTGTTAGGAGGGTAAAGTCCTCAGCGTCTGATTCGCCGTCCTGGTAACCCAAGGCTGCTGTCCAGTCACCAAAGCTGTACGCGAGGTTGGCTGCAATACGCTCAACTGTTGTACCGCTTGTGTTGTTGCCGCTAAACGAAAGGTGACCCGAGAAGGCGCCGCCGGAATAGATTGCTTCAACACCGTTGGCACCACCGCCGCCGGATGAGAACGAATCCCACATGAACTTGCCACCAGCGGCTGCGTTGGTTGGAAGGTTGTTCCAGCCCAGACCGGTAAGGCCTACTGCGCCGTCATACAAACCTGGCGTGGATTCCAAGGCGCCATTGATGTTGCCAACAGCGACAGTAAAGCCACTATATGTTACACCAACGCGAGGTGCGGAAACGGAAGAACCGCCTGTCGCGCCGTCACCAGTGTTGCCACCACGAACACGAACACGAGCGAAGAAGCTCAGGCCGTTGTCAGCTTCGGCTGTGCCGTCGATGTTCACAGTGAAACGGTTGTGAACCTCTGTTGTCGAATCGACACCAGTGCTGGAACCAGTATAGACAACGCCAAAACGTGCGCCACCGGAAAGTCTCAGGTCGGCTGCTGCCATGCCTGCTGTCCCGACGATCATCGTGGACAAAAGAAGAATCTTTTTCATGTTTATTCCCTCGGTTTTCATTTTAATTGGACCACACCAAGAAAACCGGTGTGAACATGATGGCTTATTGCCTGTTCCTCCCCCCTCTTCGCAAGCCCCATGAGGTGATTGCCCTCATCGCCCACCCTCATGGTGTAACTTTACCACAGTCTGTAGGCCCAGCATGGCCCAGACCGTCTTGCACCAATCGCCCGACGGGCTTACTCAGGTGGACAAGTAGGTTTCATGTATATTGAATGCTTTTCGGACTTAGGACGCAATGAAAGAGGCAAAGTAGTGATAATTCGGACCATATTGTTACTCGCGGCTTTGACGAGCCTGCTGTCATGCGGGAAAACCGCGACAACCAGCGCTGTATCTGGGGCGCCAACCGCGATCCAGGAACAGCCTCGTGACGAAGCGCTTAAAACCGGCACCATCTGGGATGTGTTCAACCGACCCGATCCAGAGGTCACGGTAAATGTAAACAAATACATCTGGCACGCCAGTTTGGATGTTCTGCGCTTTCTTCCAATCGAATCGGTCGACCCGTTTACCGGCATCATCGTGACTGGCTATGGCACACCGCCGGGGGGCAGCCGCTCTTATCGCGCTACGGTCCACATCGTTGATCCCGCTCTTGAGGCACGGTCGCTTCGCCTGTCGCTGAATTCCCGGAATGGCCCGGTAAGCGAAGGAACCAGCCGCGCAGTCGAAGACGCCATTCTGTCACGCGCCCGTCAGTTGCGCATTGCCGACGGTAAACTCTAGCAAGTTCCGCCAAATCGCATTATCACGACGCCGGGCAAAAGCGTTTCGATTTATTTTTGGGACAGCATTGGGTCGAAACACCCGGATCATTGACAGCGTTCCGAGCGCCTCAAGACACCGCTGTGTTTCACCGCTATCTTGAAGCGCTTTGTGTCCCGGCGTTTTCAATTACAGGACCATAATACCCATGACGCGTTATACAGCCGCCGAGATCGAAGCCAAATGGCAGCAGGCCTGGGACAAAGCCGGGGTGTTCACCGCCACCCGCAGCGCTGACAAGCCCAAGTATTACGTGCTGGAAATGTTTCCTTATCCGTCCGGGCGCATCCACATGGGCCATGTACGCAACTATACAATGGGCGACGTGATCGCGCGCTATAAGATCGCCACCGGTCATAACGTGCTGCATCCGATGGGTTGGGACGCCTTTGGTATGCCTGCCGAAAACGCCGCGATGGCCATTGGCGGTCATCCGAAAACCTGGACCTACAACAATATCGCCGACATGCGCGCCCAGATGAAGCCGCTGGGCCTGTCCATTGATTGGTCGCGCGAATTTGCCACCTGTGATCCGGAATATTACGGCCAACAGCAGGCCTTGTTCCTGGACATGCTTAAGGCCGGGCTGGTTTACCGTAAGAATGCCATGGTCAACTGGGACCCCGAAGACATGACCGTTCTGGCCAATGAACAGGTTATTGACGGCAAAGGCTGGCGCTCTGGTGCAAATGTTGAACGCCGCGAGTTGACGCAATGGTTCTTTAAAATCTCGGATATGGCCGAAGAATTGCTCGAAGCACTTGGCGATCTGGACAATTGGCCCGCCAAAGTCCGGCTGATGCAGGAAAACTGGATCGGTAAGTCACGCGGGTTGCAGATGCGCTTTGCTTTGAGCGCGCCCACCCACGGCCACACCGATATAGAAGTCTATACAACCCGCCCCGATACGCTGGCCGGGGCCAGTTTTATGGCCTTATCGACCGACCATCCGCTGGCCAAATCGCTTGAGGCTGACAATCCGGGCCTTGCCGCCTTTAGTGCGGAATGCCGTAAATTGGGCACGTCTGAGGTCGAGCTCGAAAAGGCGGACAAACGTGGATTTGATACCGGGCTGACGGTGCAACACCCGTTGTACCCTGATCAGACCCTGCCGGTCTGGATTGCCAATTTCGTGTTGATTGATTACGGCACCGGTGCCATTTTTGGCTGCCCGGCGCATGATCAACGTGATCTGGATTTCGCCCGCAAATATAACCTGTCAGTGGTCGATACTTTTGTTGCTGTTGAAAACGGTGCGCCCGTTGAAAACACCGCCTTTGTGCCGCCCAAAACCGAAGTTGTGCAGTGGATCAACCAACCCGCTGGCGTCACCAATGCCACCGGACAACAGGCGATCGACACCACCATCGACTGGGCCGAGGCCCAAGGCATGGGCGAGGGCAAAACCCAATTCCGTCTGCGCGATTGGGGGCTTAGCCGTCAGAGGTATTGGGGTTGCCCGATTCCCGTGGTGCATTGCGATGATTGCGGCGTAGTGCCGGAAAAGAAAGAGAACCTGCCGGTTGTGCTGCCGGATGATGTGACGTTTGACATCCCCGGCAACCCGCTGGACCGGCATCCGACATGGCGCGATGTGCCGTGTCCGTCTTGCGGTAAACCGGCGAAACGCGAAACCGATACGATGGATACCTTTGTTGATTCGTCATGGTATTATGCCCGGTTCACCGCGCCCCATGCGGCCACGCCAACCGATCTGGAAGATGCCGCATATTGGATGAATGTCGACCAATATATCGGCGGCATTGAGCACGCGATTTTGCATCTGCTGTATTCGCGGTTCTTTGCCCGCGCCATGCAAATCACCGGCCATCTGCCAAAATCCGCGATTGAGCCGTTTAACGCCCTGTTCACCCAAGGCATGGTCACCCACGAGATTTATTACACCATAGAAGAATCTGGGAAAACCAAAGATTACGGTGATGGAAAACAGGAACGAATCGTTCGGAAAGTATACCATTTACCAGAGACTATTGAGTTCATCGACGATAAGCCCTGGGTGATTGGTGGTAATGAAGCTACAATAATCCCATCCGCCAAGATGTCGAAATCCAAGAAGAACGTTGTGGACCCGGATAGCATCATCACCGCCTATGGCGCCGACACCGCCCGTTGGTTCGTATTGTCCGACAGCCCGCCCGAACGCGATGTCGAATGGACCGCATCAGGTGCTGAAGCCTCGTTTAAGCACCTGTCGCGCGTCTGGCGCATCGCAACCGAGATCGCCGACATGGCGGATAATGGCGCGCAGAAAGACGACGACGCGCTGCTGCGTGAAATGCATAAAACCATCCACGATGTGACCGTTGGCGTCGAAAGTTTCGGCTTTAACGCGTCCATTGCCAGACTTTATGCCTTTACCAGCACCCTGTCGAAATCCAATGCTGGTGCTAGCGCCAAGCGACAGGCAATACAAACGCTGGCGCAGCTGATGTCACCGATGACACCGCATCTTTGCGAAGAAATCTGGACGCTGTTGGGTAATACCACCCTGATCACCAAAGCCACATGGCCCAAGGCCGATGAGACGATGTTGGTGGACGACATGGTCACGCTGCCCATCCAGATCAACGGCAAACGCCGTGCCGAAATTAGCGTACCGCGTGATATGGACAAAGCAGAGGTTGAAAAGATTGCCCTCACCGTTCAGGCTGTGCAAAAGGCGCTGGACGGGGCCACGCCTAAGAAAGTCATCGTTGTCCCGGGTCGGATTGTGAATGTCGTTATTTAGCCGCCGCTTCTTATTGCTCCTGCCCGCAGCTGTGGCGCTTGCCGCCTGCGGGTTTACGCCGGTCTATGGCCCGGACGGAACCGCAACCGAACTGCGCGGGCGGGTGTTGATTGACGAACCCGTCGACACAGACAGCTATTTGCTTGTGCGCGATCTGGAGCAAATACTGGGTCAGACCAAGGGGCCGATTTATCGTCTGTCCTATAAATTGTTAACCGAAACGCAGGGTCAGGCGATCACTGCCGAGGGTGACATCACCCGGTACAGCATTTTCGGCGAAGTGGCCTATACCCTGCGCAAAGCCGATACTGACGCCATTGTTGCCTCGGGCGAGGTTGATAATTTCACCGGCTATTCCGCCACTGGCACAACCGTTGAAACGCTGGCCTCAGAACGTGATGCCTATGCGCGGCTGATGACTATCCTGGCCGACCAGATCGCCATCCGGCTGTATTCTAGCGTCAAGATACCGGAATGAAACTAAGCCCCCGCGACGCGCCCGGTTATTTCGCCAAACCCAACCCGGACAGCACCGGCCTGTTGATCTATGGCGGCGACGCAATGCGGGTTGCGATCAAACGCCAGCAGGTTCTGGCCGCATTGTTGGGAAAAACCGCCGACGAAGAAATGCGCCTGACCCGGATGTCCGGCGCTGATCTGCGCAAAGACCCTGCCGCGCTGCTTGATGCGATCAAAGCCGTTGGGTTTTTCCCCGGCCAGCGCGCGGTGTTTGTCGAAGAAACGACCGACGCTGCCGCGCCGCTGATTTTGCCAGCACTAAAGGAATGGCAAGCGGGCGATGCCCAGATCATCGTCACGGCGGGCGGCCTCAAGGCCACTTCAAAACTACGCAAAGCGTTTGAAGGCCACCGCAACGCCTATGCTGTTGGCATTTACGACGACCCGCCTTCGCGCGCCGAAATCGAACGCATTCTAACAGAGGCTGGTCTGCGCAATGTGCCCGCCGACGCCATGAGCGCCCTTGTCGATCTGGCCAACGAGATTGGACCGGGGGATTTTGCCCGCACCGTTGAGAAGATATCGCTCTATAAGCTGAGCGACTCTGACGCTCTGAGCATCGACGATATAGACGCCTGTGCCCCTGCCTCAACCGAGGCATCGCTGGACAATGTGCTTAATGTCGTCGCCGAAGCCCGCAGCGGCGAAATCGGCCCGTT
Source organism: Granulosicoccus sp. (assembly GCA_047623555.1). Classification (GTDB taxonomy): domain Bacteria; phylum Pseudomonadota; class Alphaproteobacteria; order Rhodobacterales; family Rhodobacteraceae; genus NORP181. The sequence continues at coordinate 34,334 of JBLHMP010000019.1, read as the reverse complement.
GATCCGGCGGCTTCAGGCGCAAGGCACCAACGCGGTGTCGCTATGCATCGGCGCAACCCGGCATTTTCGCACGCTGTATACTGCGGCGTCAGACCCCGGCGGGGCCAGCGCAGGTGTTGGACGATTGCGCCCGCCAGTGTTTGGCCAGCGCCGCGACCGGATTGTGCGGCAGGCCAGCGCATGGGGACCTGCGCGGCTTGAAACTGCGCTGACGGTGTTGACCGATACCGACCTGTTGCTGCGCTCTGCCGGGCAGACCGCTCCGGCGATGGCGGTGATGGAACGCGCGTTGATCCGGCTGGCAATGCTGGCGCGTCCGCGCTGATCAACCCTTGACGTTACCTGTCGCTCTGTCAAACCTGCCGACAACCTATACATCCACAAGGACATCCCATGTACAAAGTTTACGGACTAGTTCCCACCCGAGCCCTTCGCGTTCTCTGGACACTGGAAGAGCTGGGTCAGCCTTATGAACTGATCAAAGCCAAGCCCCAAAGCGACGCCATTCGCGCGGTGAATCCATCGGGCAAAGTGCCTGTCTTGCAGGATGGTGACGATATCATCACCGATTCCGTGGCGATTATGACCTATCTGTCAGACAAACACGGACAACTGACCTATCCCTTTGGCAGCATTCAGCGCGCACAGATGAATTCGATGCTGTGTTTGTTGCAAGACGAGTTTGACGCAGTTCTGTGGACCGCCGCACGTCATAGTTTTGCGTTGCCCGAAGAGCACCGGGTGCCCGAAGTTAAGAAAAGCCTGCAGTGGGAATTTGCCCGCAATCTGGAACAGTTGGAAAAGCGGATTGATGGCCCGTATTTGGTCGGTGACCAAATGACGATTGCCGATATCCTGTTTACCCATTGCCTGAATTGGGCGCACTCGGCCAAGTTCCCGGTCGAAAATCAGGTGGTGCTGGACTACGCTAAAACAATGCGCGATCGGGATGCCTATAAACGTGCTTTGGCAAACGCCAACTGAGGGTAAGCGTGGGTTTTCACCCACCCTACACTATACTTTGGGCGTGGTTGCATCCTTGGCCCATTGCGCGGCTGCGTGACCGGCTGTTTTGCCGGTCGCCAGACAGGCGGTCAGCAAATAGCCGCCTGTTGGGGCCTCCCAGTCGAGCATTTCACCAGCACAGAATACGCCCGGCAGTTCGGTCAACATCAGGCCACTGTCCACCGCTGACTGTTTGATGCCCCCCGCAGTTGAGATCGCTTCGTCCAAGGGTCGCAGGCCACCGTGGGTGATTGGCAGCGATTTGATAAGCCGTGCCAGCGCGTCGGGCGTTTGCGGCAAAGGGCGGCCGAATTCTTGCAACAGCGCCGTGCGTGCAGCACCCAGTTTCAGCGTTTTACGCAGGTGATTAGCCCAGCTTGATTTGCCACGAGGCCGCGACAGGCGTTTAGCCAGATCATCCACGGTCACGTCCGGCAATAAATCAACGCTTAGGTCGTTGCCCTGTCGCACCGCTTTGCTGATCGAATAGATGCCACCGCCCTCAAGCCCGCGTGTTGAAATCACCGCTTCGCCGCGCGAAACCGATGACCCAGCCTTGAACGCGACGCCTTTCAGTGGCTGGCCCATTGCCGGTTTCATATAGTCAGACCAGTTCACGACCAGCCCGGCGTTGGCAGGCGCAAACGTCGCCAGATCAACACCCTTTTCGGCCAAAACCGAGGCCCAAACCCCGTCAGAGCCAAGCCGGGACCAACTGGATCCGCCCAGCGCCAAAACCGTGACATCTGCGTCAATGGTCTGTGGCCCCTCAGGCGTGTCAAATGCCAGTTTGCCATTGTCCCAGCCAATCCAACGCCAGCCAGTGCGGGACGTTACGCCCAACTCATCCAGCCGTGTTAACCACGCCCGCAACAGCGGCGAGGCCTTCATCGCGACCGGAAACACCCGCCCGGTTGTCCCGGTGAATGTTTTTTGGCCCAAGCCTTCGGCCCATTGACGCACGGCATCGGAATCAAACGCGGTGATCATCGGAGTGAGCCATGTCGCGGCCTCGTCATAGGCGTTTAGCAAGGTTGGCAAGCCCTCGGCTTTGGTCAGGTTCAGCCCGGATTTCCCGGCCATCAGCAATTTGCGCCCGATCGATGGCTTTGCCTCGATCACTGTCACAGCGCATCCCGCCTGTGCCAGTTCCTGTGCCGCCATGAGTCCGGCCGGGCCTGAGCCGATTATGATTGCCGTTGGGTTTGTCATGCTAATTCACCTAGCCGCCGTTACACAATCGCGCGATTTCGGCGGCGATTTCGGGTTTTGCGGCGCAGGTGTGTTCGGTCAACTCGCGCGCCACTTTCATCAAATCTTCGGGGGTAACTATGCGGTCAATCAGACCAAACTGATAGGCCTCGTCGGCCAACAGTTTTTGCCCACTCATCAAGATGATCTTGGTTCGGGCAGGGCCGATCAGCCTGGCCATACGCGCCGGATCAGAAGGTTGCGGCAGATAGCCAAGCTTCATCACCGGATAAAAGAATTTCGCCGTCGGCACCGCGATGCGCAGATCACAGGCCAGCGCCATACCGTTGGCCCCACCGGCCAATGTGCCGTTTAACGCGGCGATGGTCAGCCCCGGCAAATTGGCGATGGCACCGGACAGACGTTCCCACAGATCAGATTTGGCCAGACCGGCGTTCTGGACCTCGTCAAAATCGGCACCAGCGCTAAACACCTTGCCGACACCGGTCAGGATCAGCGCCCGGGCGGGCCCTGCGCGTTCCACAATATCAACCAGTTCGGCCAACATCGCGCCCGTCAGCGAGTTGGCCTTATCCGGGCGGTTGATCGTGATGATCCACAGCCCATCCTGTTGCGTCAGTTCGATCACGCCAGTCTCAATCACTGTAACCCAACCCGGCCTAAAATGACCTCGTCGCGCAGACTTATTTCGCTGCCGACATATTCATCGGCATCGGGCGAACACATCCACAGCAATGCGCGGGCGGGCCAATCGGCGGGCACGTGATCCTCCCATGCCATTTCGCTAATCCGGTTGATGCCCGATGACTTGATATCGCGTTGCATTTGCGTCGCCACGGTGCCCGGCGACAGGCCCATGGCGCGAATACCGTTTTCACGCTCTTCTTGATCCAATGAGCTGGTCAGCATCGCCGCCCCAGCTTTGGAGGCGCAATAGTGGCTCCAGCCTTCGATCGGACCATGTGCCGCACCAGAACTGACCGTCAGAATTGTGCCGCCTCCAGCCTTGTGCATGACCGGAAGGGCCGCCCGCATGCCATAGAAAACGCCTTTGAGGTTGATGTCGATGGCCTGTGCCCAGCCTTCGGGATCAGCCGTGGCCATGCGGGAGATGGGTTCGATCACCCCGGCATTGCCGATCAGCACGTCCAGCCCACCAAATGTATCAACGCAGGCCTGAACCGCCGCCTGCATGTCGCCATAGCTGGACACGTCGCCCGCCAGGGCCAGCGCCTTATTGCCGATTTCATCCGCACGCGCCTGCAGGCTGTCCTTGCTGCGGGCCAATAGGACAACATTGGCCCCGACTGCGGCAAAAACCCGGGCCGCCTCTCCGCCGATTCCACGGCTGGCCCCGGTAATCAGGACGGTTTTTGAGGTCATATCCATGTGCTTGGCCTTTGCTAGGTTATTTGGCTCTGTGGTACTGCCCTAAGGGGAAAGGGTCCAGCCCTTACCCCTTGACGCCCGCATCCCCAAGGATGACGATAGCGCCATAAATAATTGGAAGGTTTTCAAATGTCTGTTCATTTCACGCGCGCGGGCTGTGCTGCGCTCATATTGGCATTTTCATCTCAGAGCGCATTGGCCGATTTAACGGCAAAAGATGTCTGGTCGGACTGGCAGTCCTATATATCCGATATGGGATACGAAATGACCGGCACCCAAACGATGTCGGGTAAAACGCTGAAAATCAGCGACGTGGGATACACGATTGCTATACCTGACGAAGACGTGACCATTTCGATAACATCCAACGAAATGTCGTTGATTGAAAACGGCGATGGCACGGTTAATATCACGGTCCCAGAGTCGCAGGTCGTTACAATCGACGTCACGGTCAAAGACGACGAAGATGCCAAAATCAAACTGAATTACACGCAAAGCGGTTTGGTGATGGTCGTATCGGGCGAGCCCGGCAATGTGACCTATGACTATTCGGCCAAAAGCCTTGGCGTTTCTCTTGATTCAATCGAAATCGACGGCGAGGTAAAGCCCGCAGATATGGCCAAAGTCTCACTCGCCATGAATGAGATCGCCGGTAACACCGTGATGACAACCACCGATACGCAATCCTCTGCCGGAACAATGAACATTGGCTCACTGACCTATGACATTGCCGTCAACAACCCTGATGGTGACGAAACGTTTGAAATGTCGGGTAAGTCAGAAAACCTGACCTCTACCAGCAATTTTGTCATGCCGGGGGTAATCGACAGTTCGGACATGCGCGCCATGCTGAATGCCGGGTTTGCCTTTGACGGCAAATTTAGCTTTGGAGCTGGGTCATACACCCTCAAAGGTGTTGATGATCACGAGAGCTTTTCGGCAGATGGATCATCGCAAGGCGGTGCCTTTCAGGTCGCAATGGACAAAACCAACCTGGCCTATGGTTTCAGCGTCAATGATGTATCCACGGCCATCAGCTCAAACGAACTGCCATTTCCGGTCTCGTTTGCCATCGCCAAATACGGGCTAAAACTGAACCTTCCTTTGGACGTTACAAAAGAGCTTCAGGATTTTGCAATTGCGCTGACGCTGCAGAATTTCACCATGTCTGACATGCTGTGGAGCATTTTCGATCAGGCTGGCACCTTGCCCCGCGACCCGGCAACCATCCTGGTTGACCTCAAAGGCAAGGCGCGTGTCCTTGTTGATATGTTCGCTCCCAATATCGAAGAAATCATGATGACAGCCGATGGCCCTCCTGCGGAGCTTCATGCTTTGACGCTGAACAATCTGTTGGTGTCCGCCGCCGGTGCAAAATTGTCCGGCACCGGGGACTTCACCTTTGATAACAATGACCTAGAGACTTACGACGGTATGCCGACCCCAACTGGGACGCTTAATCTGAAATTGATTGGCGTCAATGGTCTGATGGACAAGCTGGTGGCCATGGGTCTGATCGGTGATCAGGAAGTCATGGGCGCACTCATGGGCATGGGTATGCTGGCCGTTCCCGGAGAAGGCGAAGACACGTTGATTTCAAAAATAGAGATGACGCCGAATGGCCAAATCATCGCCAACGGACAGCGGATCAAATAACCAAACCATGCCGCAATACCCGTTTTCTTTCAAAGAAAACGAACTGGGAAATTTGAAATTCCCCGCGACCCCGTTGGGTCAAAACTCTAAAAGGGGGCCGCGCGATACGGCCCTCTTTTTCATGTGGACCTTGCAGGGACCCCAACAGCGGGCTACCTCGGGTCTGAACAAAATTTGAAAGGCGGAAATGACACAGTCTCTTGCAGATATAAGCCACGCCCTGCTGGATGCCGCGCGTTCGGCCGGAGCCGACACCGCCGATGCCATCGTAATTCAGGGCACATCGATTTCGATTGATGTCCGCGACGGGAAACTGGAACAGGCCGAACGCGCCGAGGGCACCGATATTGGCCTGCGGGTGTTGCTAGGCCAGCGTCAGGCGATTGTTTCAGCCTCAGACACACGTCCCGAAACCATGGCCGCAATGGCAGAACGCGCCGTTGCAATGGCCGCCGAGGCCCCCGAAGACCCCTATGTCGGGTTGGCCGATGCCGATCAATTGGCCCGCAATTGGGACATCGACGCGCTTGAGCTTTGTGACCCGACGGACGAACCCGCCTCAGCCGCCCTGCAACTGAGCGCGGCTGAGGCCGAAGCCGCCGGTATGGCCGTTAGCGGCGTCTCGCAAGTCCAGTCGGCAAGCGCGGCTTACGGCGCACAAAAGTTTCATATGTCCGCAACCAACGGGTTTTCTGCCGGGTACGCCCAGACCAGCCGCTCTATATCCTGTGTTGCCATCGCCGGAACCGGCAGCGGCATGGAGCGGGATTATGACGGTGATATGCGCAGCTTTCAAAGCGATCTGCGATCTGCCAGCGACATCGGCACCAGCGCCGGGAACCGCGCAATCGAGCGGCTGAATGCCCGCAAGCCCGCCACCGGAACCTATCCGGTGCTGTTTGACGAGCGCATTTCATCATCCCTGATTGGCCACCTGCTGTCGGCCTGCAACGGCAGTTCTATCGCGCGCGGATCATCGTGGTTGCAGGGCGCGCTCGGCGAGGCGGTATTGCCCGATGACCTGTCCCTGATCGAAGACCCACACCGCCCCCGCGTGTCCGGATCGCGCCCCTTTGACGCCGAAGGCCTGCCAACCCAACGCCGTGCCATCGTTGAGAACGGAATTTTAATCGGCTGGACGCTGGATCTGGCGAGCGCGCGGCAGCTCGACATGACCTCGACCGCAAATGCGGTGCGCGGGCCGTCGTCGTCGCCGTCACCGGCCAACTGGAACCTGTCCCTGAGCCAAGGCAACCGCAGCCGTGCCGATCTGATCGCCGATATGGGCACTGGCCTGCTGGTCACGTCGATGATCGGCAGCACGATCAACCCGACAACTGGCGACTATTCCCGTGGTGCGTCCGGGTTCTGGGTCGAGAACGGCGAAATCACCGGGCCGGTCAACGAATGCACCATCGCTGGCAATCTGCGCGACATGCTGCGCCGGATCATCCCGGCCAATGACGCCCGCACCCATCTGTCGCGCGTCGTGCCGTCGCTGTTGATCGAAGGAATGTCCCTTGCCGGAGCGTGACCTTCTGCTGCTGATCGACGCCGCCCTTGAGGCCGGGCGCATTGCCACCGGGTTTAGCGGCCCGACGGCGCAAAGCTGGGACAAAGCCGATGGCGCCGGGCCCGTGACAGAGGCTGATCTGGCGGTGAACACCATGCTCGAAGATCGGCTGCAATCGGCGCGCCCGGATTACGGCTGGCTGTCCGAGGAAACCGACGACAGCACCGCCCGGCTAACCAAAGACCGCGTGTTTATTGTTGATCCCATCGACGGCACCCGTAGCTTTATCGCCGGGGCGAAAACCTGGGCGCATGCCCTTGCTGTGGCCGAACAGGGCGTGGTGATTGCCGGGGTGATATTTTTGCCGATGCTTGGCCTGATGTACAGCGCCGCCGTTGGCAAAGGCGCGTTCCTGAACGGCGAACCGATCACCCCATCGGATCAGGCGGTGCTAAATGACGCCGAAATCCTGGCCACCAAACACAATCTTGATCCGAAGCATTGGTCTGGCGAGGTGCCCGGCTTTACCCGGTCGCATCGCCCATCGCTGGCCTACCGTATGGCACTGGTCGCGCAGGGGCAGTTTGACGGTATGATCACCCTGCATCCGTGTTGGGAATGGGACATTGCCGCCGGCGATCTGATCCTGCGCGAAGCCGGCGCGATCTGTACCGACAAAACCGGTAAGGCGCTGAAATTCAACAACTCGCACCCAAAGGTGAACGGTGTTATTGCCGGGGGCCAAGCGGTACAAAATCAGGTCCTGGCGGCGCTTTGCCCGGCTTGATCCCTGACTCACATGGCGTAATTTGCCACTATATTCTTACCTGAAAGGACGCCACCTATGGCCCAACGTTTGCACCTTGTCTTTGGCGGTGAACTGATCGATCCGTCCCAGAACACGTTCAAAGACGTGAACGACATCCATATCGTCGGCATGTACCCAGACTATCAAAGCGCCTTTGACGCCTGGAAATCCGAGGCGTATCGCACGGTCGACAATGCCCATATGCGGTATTTCATCGCCCATATTCACCGCCTGCGCGACGAAAAATCCGAGGCCTCCTCGACCGAAGAACTGGGCTGAACCGTGACCCCCAAACTGAGCCTTACGGTCTATCGGGCCTTGTCCCGACGCAAGGCTCAGTTTGACACCTCACCCTATGCGGTGCGCCCTCCGGGACAGGTGATCTGGGCGCATGCCACGTCGGAAACACGGCTGTCAGCGTTATGCGATCTGGGGGCGCGGCTGAAAACCCAGCGGCCGGGGCTAAGCCTGTTGCTGACCACTGACCCCGCCCTGTTCAATTCACCTCAGCGCCTGCCGGATGGGGCCAATTGGACCTATCCGCTGATCTCGGACCATCCTGATAGCGTGGCGCAGTTTTTGGCCCATTGGCAGCCGGATGTCGGGCTGTGGACCGGTGGGCATTTGATGCCAAACCTGATCTGCACAGCGTCCTCGCAAAATGTAGCGATGATCCTGCTGGATGCAGAAGTGGCCGAATTTCAATCCCGTCAGCATCGTTGGTTCCGCGACCTGACCCGCTCTTGCCTGATGTGTTTTCAATCTATCATGACCAATGGCGCCGCCGCCGCCAAACTGCTGGTTAGTTTTGGTGTGCCCGATAGCAAAATCGCCATCTCCTCGCGCCTTAGCGATGGGGCCGCGCCAATGCCCTGCGATGAGCTTGCGCTGGCAGTGGTCACACAATCCCTTGCCGGGCAACCGGTCTGGCTCGCCGCATATGTGCAGGCCTCTGAGATCGATGCGATCATTACGGCACACCGAAATGCCATCCGGTATTCGCATCGTTTGCTATTGGTGGTGATATTGTCCGACCCTGATGATTCAGACGCTCTAAAGGCCGCCCTAACCACCTCTGGTCTGCGCCATTGCGACTGGCAACCCGGACACGCCATCGAGGACAACATTCAGGTCGCCGTCGCCCAAGGCCCGCGTGATTTGGGCCTGTGGTTCCGCGCTGCACCGCTGACATTCATGGCAAGTTCGCTAACATCGGAATCCAGGGGTCGCGGCCCATTTGAGGCTGCAGCCCTTGGGTCCGCGATCCTGTATGGGCCGCATGTCGACGACCACCTGACCGCCTATTCACGACTGGCGGCGGCAGGTGCGGCACGTATAGCTCGGGATGCGGATGGTTTGGGATCAGCGGTTGTGCAACTGATCGCGCCGGATCATTCGGCAACCATGGCCCTTGGCGGCTGGCAGGTTGTCACCGAAAATGCCCATGTCACCGACAATCTTGTTGATCAGATGCATGACATTCTGGACCAGCGCGAGGCCAACCATGCGCGCGCCTGAGTTTTGGAACACACACCCGGAAAAACCCGATTGGCGGGCGCGTATTTTGTCACCGTTGGGCGCGCTATATGCCGCCGGGACAGCGCGCCGATTGGCCGGTCAAACCGGGATCATCCCCGGCGTTCCGGTGATTTGCATCGGCAATCTGAACGCTGGCGGCACCGGAAAAACCCCGACCGTCATGTGGATCGTTGAGTTGCTGCGCAATGCCTATCACGAACCACATGTGGTGACGCGCGGTTATGGCGGGTCGCTAAAAGGGCCGGTGCGGGTTGACCCATCACGCCATCGCGCCAGCCATGTCGGTGACGAACCGTTGCTTTTGGCGGCATTGGCCGATGTCTGGGTGGCCGAGGATCGTGCCGCCGGCGCGCGCGCGGCGGTGCAAGGCGGGGCAACTGTGATTGTGCTGGACGACGGATTTCAGAACCCATCAGTGCGCAAAGATATGTCGATTATCGTGGTCAATGCCGCGCAAGGTTTTGGCAATGGTAGGTGCCTGCCTGCCGGGCCTTTGCGCGAACCTGTTGATGTCGGATTGCGCCGTGCCGATCTGGTGTTGTCGCTGGGGGCCGAGGCCGACCAACAGGCATTTGCCACGCAATGGGGCGTGGATTTGGGCGTGCCCCATGTGACCGGTGAGGTCACGCCGTTGCAAACCGGGATGGATTGGCAGGACGCCAAAGTCATGGCCTTTGCCGGCATCGGCCATCCCGAAAAGTTCTTTGCCACGCTACGGTCACTCGGGGCTGATGTGGTCCGGGCCGAGGCGTTGGACGACCATCAGCCATTGACCAAAACCCTGATGGGCCGGATGGAATTCGAGGCACGTTCATTGGGTGCGCAACTGGTCACCACGGAAAAAGACGCCGTGCGGCTGCCGACGGAATACCGCAGCAAAGTGATCACGTTGCCGGTACGCCTTCGGGTGCCGCAGGCCGATATGGTGCGCGATATGATACTGAAAATCGCGCCGCCCCCAGCCTAGGGGGCAGCACCTTATTTCGGGTTGTCTTCGCCCAGTTTCGGCGAGGGTTTGCCCAGCGCCAATTCGGCATCCGAAAACACAAACGGCGAGCGAACACCCGGCACCCCATCAAGTTCGATCAGCAAGCCGCGCGCGACAACATGCGGATTGGCCATCACCTCGTCCAGCGTATTGATCGGCCCCGCGGGCACACCCACCGCCTCGCAGGCGGCCAGCAAATCACCCTTGGTGCGCATCACCGTGGCCCCGTTCAGCCGTGCGGTCATCACCCGGCGATTGGCGATCCGGTCCTTGTTAACGGCATAGTCTGCCGCTGTGGCCATATCGTCCAGATCCAACAAATGGCACAGCCGTTGATATTGCCCATCATTGCCGGTGGCGATGATGATATGCCCGTCAGAGCAGTCAAACACCCCATAGGGCGTCAGGTTTATATGGGCATTGCCCATGCGCACAGGCGCCACGCCGGTTGTCAGATAGTTCAATGCCTGATTGCCCGTTACAGCCACAGCCACATCCAGCAAAGACATATCAATATGCTGACCCCGGCCGCTGGTGTTGCGCTGGTGCACAGCCGCCAGAATGCCGGCCACCGCATAGATCCCGGTGAAAATATCGGTGATCGCCACGCCTGATTTCTGCGGCTGCCCGTCGGGTTCACCGGTGATCGACATCAGCCCGGACATGCCCTGAATGATGAAATCATAACCCGCGCGATGCGCATATGGCCCGGTTTGCCCAAACCCGGTGATTGAGCAGTAAATCAACCGCGGGTTCACCGCTGCAAGGCTGTCGTAATCCAACCCGTATTTGGCCAAGCCATCGACTTTGAAATTCTCAATCAGAATATCCGCATCGGCCACCAGTTCGCGCACCTGCGCCTGGCCTTCGGGGGTTCTGAAATCAATGGTGACAGATGATTTGCCCCTATTGGTTGAATGGAAATACGCCGCCGACACATCATCATCCCGCGTCACAAACGGAGGACCCCATGCACGGGTATCATCACCATCGGGGGATTCGATTTTGGTCACCGAGGCACCAAGATCTGACAGCGTTTGACCGGCCCAGGGACCAGCCAAAATGCGCGCCAGTTCGACGACCTTTAGCCCATCAAGAGGAGATGCCATCAGTTCAGTTCGGCGTCCAGAACGGCCGAGAAATCAGCATAGGACTGATTGGCGACCTTCTTGCCATTGACGATAAAGCTAGGGGTTGAACTGATATCGTCGGCCTCAGAGTTCTGCTGATACCAGGCCACAAGGGCCTGTGCCTTATCCGCATCCTGCATACATGCCTCAAGCGCGTCAGGCTCGATCCCGGCCAGCAGGCCAATCTTTTTCAGCTCGTCAACGATTTCAGTTGGCCCAGCCGCGCGGGACCAAACCGACTGACCTTTGTAAATCAGATCAGTGATGCCAAAGAATTTGTCAGGCCCGGCACAGCGCGATACCAGCGATGCCCACAGGCCAAAGCGGTCAAAATAAACTTCGCGATAGACGAACCGCACCTTGCCGGTGTCGATATAGTTTTTCTTTATCTCTTTGAACGTCCCCTCGTGAAACGCCGCGCAGTGTGGGCAGGTATAAGAGGCATATTCGTAAATGGTGATCGGCGCATCGACTGACCCGATTGCCATCTCAATGATGGACGAGGTATCAACTTGGCTTGCCTCTTGGGCATTGGCCGCACCAACCAGCGGATTAACCGAGGTCGAGCCGATTTTGTCTTGGCCCGTGCCTTGGCCCATGTACAGATAGCCGCCGACTGCTACGGCGGCGATGGCTGCGATCACTGGTACTATTCGGGTCATGTCCATCTCTTTTCTACTGTTTGGTCTTGGATAAAATGTTGCGGCCCAGATGTTCAAGCGCATTGCGCAATTCATCGTCTTGTATCGGGCTTGCCGCGGCTGCGGCTTTGGTCAAAAGTTGCTTGTTCAGGGGTTTGGGCGCGGCTTGTTTTTGTGGCTCAAATAGCGCCTGACCTTCGGCAAATCCGGTCGGCGCGGTCTGGGTGATCCGCACCCGCGATATGGCGTTATAGCCGTAAACCGCGTTCACCTTTTCACGCAGCTGTTCCTTTTGCATTTCCAGCATCGGCGCCTGCGCACCCGTGGTCAGCACCGTCAACGTCGCACCAAACCCACCGCGCGCATAGCCGACATTCACCGGCCGGGCGATGGCGGCAATATCGGGCCCGGCAATCTCGGCCCAATGGGTCAACAGACGCGACACGGCAAAACCACGGTTTTCGCCAACCTGACGAATCCGGTCGCCCAACAAGGTGGCAGTGCGTTTAAATCCCCGTGTTGTGGAATTGCGCGTTGTGGATTTTCGATATGCCACTTGTGGTTTCCCTGACTGTTGGCGCTATTGTAAACAGCATCGTGGCAGGTGCCAGCGAAACCGCGAATTGAAGGTATAAACATTGCGTGACGGCGACCCCGATATCACCGACCTTATGCTTGATTGGTATGATCGTCACGCCCGCGTTTTGGCCTGGCGGATAAGCCCCGCTGACCACACCGCCGGCGTAGTCCCCGACCCCTATCGCATCTGGCTGTCCGAAGTCATGCTGCAACAAACCACAGTTGCCGCCGTCACCGACTATTTTCACCGGTTTCTGGCGCGCTGGCCAACGGTTAACCACCTTGCCGCCGCCCCAGATGGCGATGTTATGGGCGAATGGGCCGGTTTGGGATACTACGCCCGCGCCCGCAACTTGCTGAAATGCGCCCGCGTGGTGACCGGTGACTTTGGCGGCGTGTTTCCAAATACCTATGACGCATTGCTGAAATTACCGGGGATTGGGCCGTATACCGCTGCCGCAATCGCCGCGATTGCCTTTGATCGGGCCGAAACCGTGATGGATGGCAATGTTGAACGGGTCATGGCGCGGCTTTATAACATTCACACACCACTGCCCGCCGCCAAACCCGAATTGAAAACCAAAGCCAGCGCTTTGACCCCGCAATATCGCCCCGGAGATTACGCCCAGGCGGTGATGGATCTGGGTGCAACGATCTGCACGCCAAAATCGCCAACATGCGGGATATGTCCGGTGATAGATCACTGCGATGCGCGACGCGCCGGAACTGTGGCTGAATTGCCTAAAAAGACGCCAAAAAAACCGAAACCCACGCGGTATGGCATTGTCTATCTGGCCCAGCGCGCGGATGGTGCCTGGTTGCTGGAACGTCGGCCAGACAAAGGGTTGCTGGGTGGTATGTTGGGCTGGCCCGGTTCAGATTGGAATGACGCCCCAACCGATACGCCGCCTTGCAGGGCCGATTGGGCGACGCTGCCCGCCGAGGTACGCCACACCTTCACCCATTTCCACCTGATCCTGACGGTTAAAACCACCGATATCCCACAGGGTCACGTGATAGAATGTGGTTCCTTCGTCGACAAACACAGCTTTCGCCCAACTGACCTGCCAACGGTCATGCGCAAAGCCTTTGATCTGTGGCGCGACCAATGAACGCGGGATATGGGCAATCACCCAAAAAGAGAGCATAGATTGCACAGTTGTATTTGACATGCCGAGGCCCCAATGATTTCGACAGAACAGCTCTCACGGTGGCAAAGTGCGATACCCTTTTGGTTATCCTTTGCCCTGCTCCCGCTCATCTGGCTCAGCAGCCTTTATGGCGGCTGGTGGTTGTTGCTGGTGCCCATTGCCACCTGGTATCTGTTTGCCGCGCTTGATGGCGTGTTTGGCCTGAACCTTGAAAACGCCGACCCTGAGGCAGCCGAAGAAGACCTGTTTTGGTATCGCACCCTGACCACGGCATGGGTTCCGGCCCAGTTTATCATGGTGTTCGGGCTGATCTGGTATGTTGGCCACACCGATCATCTGTCGGCGCTTGAAAAGCTGGGGTTGTTTTTTGGCGTTGGGGTGATTTCCGGCACGATTGGGATTAATTATAGCCACGAATTGATGCACCAAAAGGACCGGACCGAACGGATCTTGGCGGATGTGCTGCTGGCGATGGTGTTATATTCGCATTTCCGTTCCGAACATTTGTTGGTGCATCACCGCTATGTCGGCACGCCGCGTGATCCGGTGACCGCACGGTTTAACGAAGGCTTTCACCAGTTCTATCCGCGGGTATTAAAGGAATGTCTATTGTCAGCGTTTCAGGCGGAAAAGGACATGCTATCGCGCAAATCGCTGCCTTGGACTGACCTAACCAACCCGTTTTTCCGCTATTGGGCGCTTCAGGGCGGCATGCTGATTTTGGCGCTGATCCTGGGCGGATGGGCCGGAGTCGGGCTATTTTTGATGCAGGCAGGCGTGGCCATCTGGCAGCTAGAGCTGGTGAATTACGTCGAACATTATGGCCTGACCCGCAAATATCTGGGTGATGGGCGTTATGAACACGTCATGCCACGTCATTCGTGGAATGCGGCGCATAGGGCATCAAACTGGCTGTTGATCAACCTGCAACGCCATTCCGATCACCATTACAAACCCAACCGGCGGTTTCCGTTGCTACAAAACTATACGCAGGTGGACGCGCCGCAATTGCCGTTTGACTATCCGATGATGACGATGGCGGCGATGGTGCCGCCGCTTTGGCGCAAAGTGATGAATCCGCGCGTGCGCCGTTGGCGCGATATGTATTATCCGGAAATCACCGATTGGCAGCCGTATAATAGGGCTGCATTGCCGATGCCGCGTTAGCGCACCCACACCTCGACCCGGCGGTTGACCTGACGGCCCCAATCGCTGTCATCGCAGGCCATCGGCAGCGCCTCGCCAAAGGCGGCGATCTCAATGGAAACACGTTCAATATTTGCGGTTATTGCGGCTTTTAGCACAGCGTCGCGTACCGTATTAGCCCGTTTTCGCGCAATACGCTGGTTGCCCGTCGCAGGCCCCTCACCATCACTGAACCCAACAAACAGCAACCGCCGCGCATCATAGGTGCCAGCCTCAAGCGCGCGGGCGAGCTGGGCGATATTGGCGCGGGACTGGGCGTCCGGGCGGGTTGATCCGGTCTCAAACCGGAACGACGTGGTCAACCGCGTCATTGGTTCAAGCGTTTGAATCATCTCTTGCAGCTGCTCTAACGAGATCTCTTTTCCAGCAGACAGGATAGCATTGGCAAAGCGGTTGCCCTGCGTATTCACGCTAATTTCTTCTGGGGCCTGATCAACAAACCCTGACCGACGCACCACAAATTGGGCGGCTGGGCTTTGCATATATCTCAGGAATTCGCGGGCCAGTTTTGGTAGACGACGTGCTGGCAGATACAGGAACATAGGCGACGTCAGCGGGTAATCTTCGGTCTTGATCGTGCGACGACTGGCCGCGAGGGAAAAACCACAGGCGCCGGTCAAAGTCAGCGCCCGGGCCGGCCTGGTTTCGGCAAAACTCGCCAGACCAATAGCAAATGGGTCAACCACCACGGCGCGGGCCAACGCACTGCTGCGCGCATAACGATGCACGTTTTCGGCCAGTGTCAAATTGCTGCTGTTCAACAACCGATCCTCAACCGCCTGCGCGATCCCCGATCCAACCTCAGGAAGATGCAAAGATATCGGCGCATCCGGTCCGCCAAGGTCGGCCCAATTGGTGATCTTACCGGCAAATACTTGCGCCAGTTGCGGGGTCGAGATGCGGCGCACCGGGTTATCCGGCGCAACCACCGGCACTATCGCATCCAACGCCAAAACCCGGCTGCGACTGTACGCGGTCATATCGCCCATCCCTGCCTCATAGGCCCGGCTGCGTTCTGTTGGTCGGATCTCACGCAGGGCCATGACGATATCGGCCTCATTATCCAGCAGTTCGGCAAAACCTTTGTCCGAATTGGACACATGAAACAAAAACCGCCCAACGCGAAGACCGGATTGGGTGGCAATCAGTCTGTATTCAAACTGTGAGTTTTCCAACTCAACCCGCTCGGTCAGCAACCCATTGCGCAGCGCGAACCCTTCGATCAGGGCCGGCAACAACACCTCGGCCATAGTTGAAGAGCCAGAAAACACGATTTCGGCGACAAAATGGGACAGGTTCGGACATCCCGGCCCGTCACACAGCACACCCGAGCCATCAATCGTCAGTTCGCCAAATTCGGTTGTGACGCGATAAAACTCACCATCATAGCCAAGCAGGGTGCCTGTGATTTCCACAGCACCATCATGGGACGTCAGAGTAACATCCTGCGCCAAAGCAGGGCGCGCCAGAATCGTAATAAAAAGTGCGGCAAAAATCGCCGCACGTCGCCAAGCCATGTGAAACCCTTTATTCGCGGATCAGTTGGCTGCGATAGTCATATTATCGACAAGATTATTCAACACCAGAAAGTCACCGATTGCAGAACATTCTGGCACAGACAGCAGCAAATCGCGGGTTCGAAGCTGCTCTGCTGCGCCAAGCTCGATTGTTTGGGCCTCAACGTCCTTGCCGCAGTTGTTGACTGTCACCTCTGCTTCGATGCTCATGGACACGGTTCCGGATTTATCGGACATACCACTTGGGTAGGTATAGACCTCTGCCATATGCGGCACCAAGGCAGCCATATCACCCAACCGGGTTATGCGCCCATGCTGATCCCACGACGCGATCTCATCCATGCCAAACCAGACGTGACCCGGTGTTCCGTAATCAGCACCAAATTCACGCGCGTGGATCTGAAATGCGCTTTGACCCGCCCACTGCAACACAACCCGGTGATAATCGGCCAGATCGGGCACCTTTGCTATCGCCACAGCACCTTTGCTATTGGCAAACGCCAAAATGAAAACTGCGTTTTCTGTCAGAGCCGGGACCGTCATCATCAACGTGCCGGTGTTGTCGGTGGTCTCGGTAAATATCATGCCATTATGGTGAACCGTCACCCATTCGTTTCTGAAACAAGGTGCCAGCACGATCAAATCAACACTGGCCATTGGCGCCGGCGTTGCCGTCGCGTTCACCACGCAGGCGGTCCTGGGTAAATCTGGCTGTGGTACAATAAGACGTTGGGGCGTCGCTGATTCGAGCATTGCCGATGTCAGCGTGATCCCCTGAATATCCAACGGTGCATCTGGTTCCGCAACCGGGCCCATCATCGGCCTAACACCTACCGTTTGGATCACCTCGGTTGCCGATACGGATGTCGTTTCACCGTATTGCACGATAAAACCAATCCCTATGGCACAAGCGACGGTACCAACGGTTGTTGCGATCTTTCGAGTTCTGGACATAATACACCCCTACACCTTTTGGCTTAGCATAAGGTATGCCAAAAAATAGTGGCGAACTTTGGGAGCTAATCGGGCGCGATTAGGGCAAATCAAGCGCGCCCAGATTGATTAAATTTAGCTTAGTCGTCCGTGGCAATGTTTGAACTTTTTGCCACTCCCGCATGGGCAAAGCTGATTGCGACCGGGGGTGCCCCAAGTATCGGAATCAGATTCGTCAAACCCATCAGCAGGCTCAGTTGGCTCAGGTTCATCCGCAGGCTGCGCGGCCTCGACCTGCCGTATCTGTCCCTGCTGCGCCGCAGCCTGTGCTATCATCTGGCGCTGTTCTTCTTCGCTAAGCGGGCGAACCTGCGCTAGGGTCTTGGTGACGTTTTCACGCAACCCATCCAAAAGCGCCTCAAATAACTGGAACGATTCGTTTTTGTATTCGTTCAGCGGATCACGGTTGGCGTAGCCGCGGAATCCAACAACGGACCGCAAATGTTCCAACGTCAAAAGATGCTCCCGCCATTTGGCGTCGATGGTCTGCAGCAACACCTGTTTTTCGATGTTGCGCATGGTTTCGGGGCCAAATGCGACGGCCTTTTTGGCCATCATCTCGTCGGCCTCTTTGACCAGACGTTCGCGGATTATTTCATCATCCACGCCCTCTTCTGCGGCCCATTCCATGACCGGAACATCAATGCCCAACTCTTCGATCACCTTGGCATACAGACCTTCGGTGTCCCACTGATCTGCATAGGTTTTGGGCGGCATATGGGCGTCAATCAGGTCGTCAATCACCTGATGGCGCATGTCGACAGTCACATCAGACAAATCAGCCGATGCCATGATTTCGCGGCGCTGACCAAACACAACTTTGCGCTGGTCGTTCATCACGTCATCGAATTTCAAAACCTGTTTGCGCATGTCAAAGTTACGACCTTCGACTTTGGCCTGTGCGCGTTCCAGCGATTTGTTGACCCAAGGGTGAATGATCGCTTCGCCTTCTTTCAGGCCAAGGGTTTTCAGCACCTTGTCTAGCCGTTCAGAGCCAAAGATCCGCATCAGATCGTCTTCGAGGCTCAGATAGAAATTGGTACGACCCGGGTCACCCTGACGACCGGACCGGCCGCGCAGCTGGTTGTCGATCCGACGGCTTTCGTGTCGTTCCGAGGCGATAACAAAAAGCCCGCCTGCGTCGATAACCTTTTTCTTTTCCTCAGCGTGCGCCGCCACTTCGATTTGGCGCACCTCATCGGGATCGGCATCGGGGTTCTCGTCGAGAACCTCAAGAACCTTCATATCCACATTACCGCCAAGCTGAATGTCAGTCCCGCGACCGGCCATATTGGTGGCGATGGTCACGGCGCCAAATTTACCGGCATCGGCGACAATCTGCGCCTCTTTTTCGTGCTGACGGGCGTTCAGGACATTATGTGTTACACCCTCTTTGGTCAGCATTTCGCTAAGCATCTCGGATTTTTCAATCGACGTGGTGCCCACCAATACCGGCTGACCTTTGGCATTGGCCTTTTTGATCTCTTCGATCATCGCCACGTATTTTTCACGTGCCGTACTATAGACCCGATCGTCCTGGTCAACACGGGCCACCGGCAGGTTGGTTGGAATGGCAACAACGCCCAGACCGTAAATTTCGGCAAACTCTTCGGCTTCGGTGACGGCTGTGCCGGTCATCCCGGCCAGTTTGTCATAAAGACGGAAGTAGTTCTGGAACGTCACACTGGCAAGCGTCACGTTTTCCGGCTGGATGTTTGCCTCTTCTTTGGCCTCGATCGCCTGATGCAGACCATCTGACAAACGCCGCCCCGGCATCATCCGCCCGGTGAATTCGTCAATCAGCACAACTTCGCCGTCGCGAACGATGTAATCTTTGTCCAGCTTAAACAGCTTATGTGCCCGCAGACCCTGATTGACGTGGTGCACGATGGTGGTGCTTTCAGGATCGTACAGCGACTGCTCTTGCTCCAAGAGACTGCGTGCGCGCAATTGTTCTTCGAGGAAATCATTGCCCTCGTCGGTAAACGTCACATTGCGGGTTTTTTCGTCGATCTCGTAATGGGTTTCGTCCAGCAACGGGATTAGTCTGTCGATGGATATGTATAATTCAGACCGATCCTGCGCCGGGCCGGAAATAATTAGCGGCGTACGGGCTTCGTCGATCAGGATACTGTCGACTTCGTCCACAATGGCAAAGTTGTGGTTGATCTGGAAAACTTCGGCGAGATCAGATTTCATATTATCGCGCAGATAATCAAAACCCAACTCATTGTTCGTCGCATAGGTAATGTCGCTGGCGTAGGCCTTTAGCTTTTCATCATTCGGCATATTGGGGACAACAATACCGGTGGTCATGCCCAACGCAGCAAACACTTTGCCCATCCATTCGGCATCACGCTTCACCAGATAGTCGTTGACCGTGACGATATGAACGCCCTTGCCTGTCAATCCATTCAGATAGGCCGCAAAGGTCGCGGTCAGGGTTTTTCCCTCGCCGGTTTTCTGTTCGGCAATGTTGCCCTGATGCAGAAAAATCCCGCCCATCAACTGGGTATCAAACGCCCGCAGACCCAGCGCCCGTTTGGCCGCCTCGCGGCAATTGGCAAAGGCCTCTGGCAGCAGATCATCCAGCGATTCACCGCCCAACGCCCGTTGCCGCAGGTCTTCGGTCTTTTCTATCAGCGCTGCATCGCTGCTTTTGATGACTTCGGCCTCAAGCGCGTTGATCTTTTCGACCAGCGGGCGCGTTGCCTTAATTTTGCGGTCATTCGGCGTTCCGAACACCTTTTTGGCGATAGTTCCTAAACCCAGCATGTGTGCTCAACCCGATCTGACTTTGTTGCTGCCTGTACTACGTATTTCACAGTCTTGCCCGTCCTGCACACAACCCTTAGATACATGTGACAAAGACGGCCCCTGCAAAGGCCACAAGGCGATGTAAGGGTCGGGTGAAACAGTGTCAACGCCGCGCCCCGTCGCGGCCCCCTAATAGGAAGATTCTATGCGTAAAGGTCTCACTTTTCTACTGCCAGCAGCTTTATCCGTGATGATGGCGGTCCCGTCACTGGCTCAGGATAACATTGACCCCGCAACGGTGGTGGCGCGTGTGAACGGGCAGGAAATCACTTTGGGGCACATGATCGTCACTTTTTCTGCATTGCCGCAACAATACCAGCAGCTGCCAGTAGATGTGTTGTACCCCAATATTCTTGACCAGTTGATTCAACAAACAGCGCTGGCGCAATCCATCGAAAAAGAAGACCCGCTTTATGTGCGGCTTTCGGTGGAAAATGAACGCCGTGCCTTGCTGGCTGCCGAAGAAATCGACCGGGTGCTGACAATTGACGTGAACGAGGCCGAAATTCAGGCCGCTTATGACGCTGAATATGCCGAGGGCTACGGTGGCGATGAATACAACGCTGCGCATATTTTGCTCGACACCGAAGACGACGCGATTTCCGTCAAGGCGATGCTTGACACCGGTGCTAATTTTGCTGGACTGGCACAAGAAAAATCTACCGGACCTTCTGGACCAAATGGCGGCTCGCTTGGCTGGTTTGGTCTTGGCGCGATGGTGCCCGAATTTGAGGCCGCTGTTGTCGCACTAAAGCCCGGTCAGGCCTCGGATCCGGTTGAAACTCAATTCGGCTGGCACGTCATCATCCTGAACGAAAAGCGCAAAGCAACCGCCCCGCCGCTGGATCAGGTTCACGAAGAAATCACCAACCGCCTACGAAACGAAACCATTGAACAGCGCGTCGCCGAGGTGACAGCCGCCGCCAAAGTTGAACGCCCTGTGATCGAAGGCCTGGATATGAGCATCATGCAGCAACTTGATCTGGTTAGGAACTAGGCTAATGGCCAAGGAAATGCCCCGCTCGCCGCTAGCGCCTGCCAGTTTCCCCGACTTACCGGTCGTGGGCGGCGTGCGCTTTGCCACAACTGCAGCGGGTGTGGTGTATTTCGGGCGCACCGACGTCATGCTTGCGGTCATGGACCCCGGCACAACAGTCGCTGGCGTGTTCACCAAATCATCCACCCGATCCGCACCAGTGTTGGATTGCCAGGCCAAGATCGGCGGGCCAAGCGACGGCCCCGCCGCCATTCTGGTTAATTCCGGCAACGCCAACGCCTTTACCGGGCATTATGGCGAAACCTCGGTTGCCGAACTGACCAGCGCGATTGCTGCGTCAGGGGAAGTTCTGGCCAACCGCGTGTTCACCGCGTCAACCGGCGTCATTGGAGAGCCAATGAAACACGAACGGATTGTCGCCAAACTGGCCGAGCTGAACGCTGCTTTGGAGGCGGATGCCATCCAGGATGCCGCGCAGGCCATCATGACCACCGACACATTCGCCAAAGGCGCCGGAACCCAGGTGATGATTGACGGCAGACCCGTGGTCATAGCCGGATTTGCCAAGGGATCAGGCATGATCGCGCCCGATATGGCGACGATGCTGGTCTATATTTTTACCGATGCCAAAGTTGATCAATCCAGCCTGCAGGCGCTGCTGACCCGACTAGCTGACAAGACTTTTAACTGCATCACGGTCGACAGCGATACCTCGACTTCGGACACGCTGATGTTGTGTGCCACCGGCGCCTCGGGTGTGGACGCGACCGACAATACCGATTTTTCCAAGGCTCTGCACGGTGTCATGTTAGATCTGGCGCATCAGGTGGTGCGCGACGGCGAAGGCGCGACCAAGTTTGTCGAAATCCGGATTACCGGCGCTGAAAATGATGCCGACGCCAAGACGCACGCCCTGTCCATTGCCAATTCACCGCTGGTGAAAACCGCGATCGCTGGCGAAGACCCAAACTGGGGCCGCGTGGTCATGGCCATTGGAAAATCCGGAGCCACCGCAGATCGTGACCTGATCAGCATCTGGTTTGGTGACGTTCTGGTTGCCGACAAAGGCTGGGTTAGCCCGGATTACGACGAGGCCGAGGCCGCCGAACATATGAAAGGCCAATCCCTGCGTATCCGTGTCGATTTTGGCCTTGGTCGCGGCGAATCGACGGTCTGGACCTGTGATTTCACCCACGGCTATATCGAAATCAACGCAGATTACCGATCGTGAAGACGCTTTTGGTGTCAGCGGTCGCGTTGATTGATGTCGACGGTCGCGTGCTGCTTGCTAAGCGTCCCGAGGGTAAATCAATGGCCGGTCTGTGGGAGTTTCCCGGCGGCAAAATTGAACCCAGTGAAACGCCCGAACAGGCGCTGATCCGCGAACTAGAAGAAGAACTGGGTATCAATACTTGGCAATCTTGCCTCGCGCCGCTGACTTTTGCCAGCCACAGCTATGATGATTTTCACCTGCTGATGCCGCTGTTTGCCTGTCGCAAATGGCAGGGCATACCCGTGGCCCGAGAAGGTCAAACCCTAAAATGGGTGCGGGCGCAAAATCTACGGGACTACCCGATGCCAGCCGCCGATATCCCGCTAATCCCGATCCTTCGCGACTGGCTGTGATCTAAATACACCAATTCCGTACAGTATTTGTTAATTTCTCTGATGTACTTTGGAGTAACTTTCAGTATTCGCCTACCTTTTGTTCAACAGACATCATTATTGGCCGAATTCAGCATAGTTTTTGAGAACTTACTCAATGCGATCCGGTCTAAGTTGATGGTGTCCAGTTCTTTGGGGAGAATTATGACATGTTACGCACTATCTCTATGGGTACCTGTGTTTTCGTACAGGGTTTGTTTGTTCGGAATCTTCCGGACGGCAAAATTGTCGTCAAAGTTGGCGATCTAAT
Source organism: Granulosicoccus sp. (assembly GCA_047623555.1). Classification (GTDB taxonomy): domain Bacteria; phylum Pseudomonadota; class Alphaproteobacteria; order Rhodobacterales; family Rhodobacteraceae; genus NORP181. Next base: position 11,278 of record JBLHMP010000019.1, on the reverse strand, counting down.
GTACCAAGGCCTGCCCGTTTCCGCGAGAACCTAACCAAACCAAACTCACGTATGAACAAAAAGGGCACCGCAATGTTTGCGGTGCCCTTTTTCTGTTTCGATTTTATTTTGGATTACGACAGCGTGCGTGTTACTTCTTCACGCTCAAAAATCTCGATTACATCGTTTGTACGAATGTCATCGTAGTTGTCGAATGCCATACCACATTCCTGACCCGACTGAACCTCAGGCACTTCGTCTTTAAAGCGCTTCAGCGTTTTCAGCGAGCCTTCGTGGATTACCACGTTGTCGCGCAGCAGTCGCACACCAGCTGACCGGCGGGCGATGCCTTCGGTCACCAGGCAGCCAGCGACTTTGCCAATACCGGTAACTTTGAACACGTCCTTGATTGTCGCATAACCAATAAAGTTCTCGCGGATTTCGGCGCGCAGCAAACCGCTTGCAGCCGCTTTAACATCGTCAACCAGATCGTAGATCACCGAATAATACCGGATCTCGACGCCTTTTTGATTTGCTATATTCCGCGCACTGGCATTGGCCCGTACGTTAAAGCCCATGATCGGAGCGCCAGATGCCTCGGCCAAGCCCACATCGGTTTCGGTGATCGCACCAACACCGGAATGTAGAACCCGCACGCGGACTTCGTCGTTGCCGATCTTGGCCATCGCCTGAGCAATCGCTTCGGCAGACCCCTGCACATCGGTCTTGACCAGAATTGGCAGCTCGTTGACGCTTTCGTCGGCTTTGGCGTTTGCCATCAGCTGTTCCAGCGTCGTCGCAGCACCGGCCGCTGCACGTTTGTCCTTGCTGACCTGAGCACGGTATTCGGCGATTTCACGCGCCTGTGCTTCGGTGTCGACCACGTTCAAAACGTCGCCCGCTTCTGGAGTACCGTTCAGGCCCAACACTTCGACAGGAACCGATGGTCCGGCCTCTTTGATGCGCGCGCCTTTGTCGTCTTCCATTGCGCGGACCTTGCCCCACTGTTCGCCGACGACAAAAATGTCACCTTGTCGCAGTGTGCCGTTCTGAACCAGAACAGTGGCAACGGGGCCACGGCCTACATCCAGCTTGGCCTCAATTACCGCACCCTGCGCTGCCCGATCCGGGTTAGCTTTGAGTTCCAGAATTTCAGCCTGCAAGGAAATCGCTTCGAGCAGCTGTTCCAGGCCCTGGCCAGTGATGGCCGAAACTTCGACATCCTGTACATCGCCTGAGAGTTTTTCGACAATGACTTCGTGCTGCAACAAATCTGTCCGCACTTTGTCGGCGTTCGCTTCGTGGCGATCGATTTTGTTGATGGCAACAATCATCGGCACATTTGCCGCTTTGGCGTGGTTAATTGCCTCAATTGTCTGTGGCATCACAGCGTCATCCGCCGCAACAACCAACACAACAATATCCGTCACCTGAGCCCCACGAGACCGCATCGACGTAAACGCCGCGTGGCCCGGAGTGTCGAGGAAGGTCTGCAAAGTCCCGTCTTCAGCCTGGACCTGATAAGCACCGATATGCTGGGTGATCCCGCCAGCTTCGCCAGAAACAACCTTGGTTTTGCGAATGGCATCCAGCAGCGACGTTTTACCGTGGTCAACGTGACCCATCACAGTAATGACCGGCGGGCGCGGCTTCAGATCTTGTTCTTCTTCCATGGTCTGCACAATCACATCTTCGACGTCGGCATCAGAAACACGGACAACCTTATGGCCGAATTCTTCGATGATCAGCTCAGCGGTATCCGCGTCAATGGTCTCATTCTGGGTAACCATCATGTCCATCTGCATCAGCGCTTTAACAACACTGCCGACGCGTTCGGCCATACGGTTGGCCAGTTCGGACACAACAATCGCCGGAGGCAACTGCACATCACGGACAACTTTTTCCCGATCAACCGTGCCGCCCAAAGCCTTAAGCCGGGCGCGTTCCTGTTTCCGCTTCATTGCGGCCATGGAACGATGACGACCATCGCCACCCCGCAAGGCCTGGTTCAATGTCAGTTTGCCAGCGCGGCGACCATCATCGTGGTCTTTGCTCCGGTTCTGGCGCTGATCCCGTTCGCGGTCAGTTTTGCGCGGAGTCGCTGACGGCATCGGTTTAGATGCGGCAGGACGCGGCGCCTTTGCCTCTGCAGTTGCAGTTGTAACTGCAGCTGGTGTCGGAGCAGCCGCACGTTTGGTGGCCTCTTCGGCATCTAGCCGATTGCGTTCGGCTTCAACAGCTTTGGCTTTGGCCCGCTCTTCGCGTTCCTTTTCTTCGCGCGCCTTTTCATCGATCTCGGCACGACGACGTTCGCGATCAGCAGCGCGCGCTTTTTCGTCCGCAGCCCGCGTTTCAGCTTCTTCTGCTTCGCGTGCCCGCGCGGCCTGAACGGCCTTTAGTCGCCGATCCATTTCCGAGTCCGAAATACCAGCCGGACGGCGCGATGATTTGCCCGTCGTGACAGGAGCCACAGCCGCAGATTTCACAGCCCCCGGTTTAGGAACTACGATACGTTTGCGTTTGGTTTCTACCACAACATTCTTGGTGCGTCCGTGGCTGAAACTCTGTTTCACATTCCCCGGATGGGAACCTGCACGCAAACCTAATGTTTTTTTGCCGTCACTATCGCTCATCAAGCTTAATTTCCCTCTTGGCGACCCTTGTCGCCTTCCGTTTCGCGCAGACCCAGCAAGCGCTGCGCCTCCTCTACAACACGAACGCTGAGTCCACCAGAGGCCAGCGCCGCATGAATTACAGTTTGACGCCCAAATGCCATTCCAAGCTCATCGGCGGTCAGACAGCCGATGTATTTTCCGAAATGGGGCGTACTAAGTTTCGATTTCCCGCGGCCCGATCCATCGACAGCCTGAATAAGAACCCAGGCCTCTTCTTTGGCCAGCCAGTCTTTGACCTTTTCGTAACCCGCGATAGACACACCAGATTTGCGCGCCATGCTGATAAGATCAACCACCCGGCGCAAAACAAGCTGTTCGACCATGTCGACCAAGCCATCAGGTATTTGCACTGGTTGTTTCAGACTACGTGCGAACAATTTCTTGGCCACAGCCTTGTCCAACGCCGCCCGATCAGCCGTAACATAAACGCCGCGACCGGGCAATTTGCCCAATATATCGGGCACGATTTGACCGTCCGGGCCAGCCACAAAGCGAATCAGCCCATTTTTTGGCTGCACCTCACCCGTGACTATGCATTTGCGATCTGGATCATCCTTGTGACCCTTTGAGACACCACCGCGACTCATGCTCAATCCCCATGGGGCCTGAAATCAGGCCCCAACCTCCGTGGATTGTTCTTCATCTTCGGGATTTTCCTCTTCAGTTTCCAAATCAGCCGGATCAACCCAGCCCAACATAATACGCGCCGTCATCACCAGATTTTGCGCCTCTTCCAACGAGACGTCCATCGGCTCAAGCAGGCCGTCATCTTTGACACGTTCGCCATTCTCGGTGGTCCAGCCACCAGCCAATTCCCAATCCGCACAAGTGGCGAAATCTTCTAGGGTCTTAATTCCGTCTTTTGCCAGCGCTTCAATCATTTGCGGTGACAATCCTTCGAATTCAACCAGACTGTCTTCGACACCCAAAGAACGGGCGTTTTCAAGTGCCGCTTTGGTCTGCGCCTCAAGTTGGTCGCGTGCCCGTGCCTGCAGCTCTCCGGCGGTGTCGTCATCGATCCCGTCAATCATCTGCAGTTCGTCAATTTCGACATAGGCAACTTCTTCGAGGTTTGAGAACCCTTCGGATACCAGCAGCTGGGCAAAGAACTCGTCCAGGTCCAATGCTTCCATGAACAGCTTGGTGCGAGTTTCAAATTCAATCTGACGCCGCGCGCTTTCCTGTTCCTCGGTCATGATGTCGATATCCAGCCCGGTCAACTGACTGGCCAGACGTACGTTTTGACCGCGTCGGCCAATGGCCAGGCTCAGTTGCTCTTCGGGAACCACAACTTCGATCCGACCGGCCTCTTCGTTGAGAACAACCTTGGTCACTTCGGCAGGCTGCAACGCGTTCACCAGGAATGTCGGCTGATCATCGTTCCACGGGATGATGTCGATTTTTTCACCCTGCAATTCGTTGACCACAGCCTGAACCCGGCTGCCGCGCATACCAACACAGGCCCCCACAGGATCAATTGAACCGTCATAAGAAATCACCGCAATCTTGGCGCGCGAACCCGGGTCACGGGCAACAGCTTTGATCTCGATGATGTTGTCGTAGATTTCCGGCACTTCCATCTTGAACAGTTCGGCCATGAATTCCGGCGCCGTGCGGCTCAGGAAAATCTGCGGGCCACGCGGTTCGCGACGCACATCTTTGATGTAGCAACGAATACGATCATTCGGACGATAGCTTTCTCGGCCGATTTTCTCGTTGCGACGCAGGATAGCTTCTCCGGCACCCACATCGACGATAACATTGCCATACTCTTCGCGTTTGACCAGACCGTTTATGATGGTCCCGGCGCGGTCTTTGAATTCTTCGTACTGGCGATCACGCTCAGCTTCGCGGATTTTCTGCAGGATGACCTGTTTGGCCGACTGCGCCGCAATCCGACCCATTTCAACGGGCGGCACTTCTTCGACAAAAGTAGCGCCGACAACCGGATCAGCCATATATTGCTTGGCCTGCTCAACCGTAAGTTCCGACTGATAATTCTCGAGATCGGCCTCTTCGACCACAGTCCGCACCCGGGTAAACGTCGCGCGACCAGTTTTCCGGTTGATCTCAACGCGAATGTCCATTTCCGCGCCATACCGGCTCTTGGCGGCACGGGCGAGACTCTCTTCCATCGCTTCGATCACCAAGCCCGGTTCAATCATCTTTTCTCGGGCCACGGCCTCGGCTGTCTGAAGCAGCTCGAGCTGGTTTGCGGATGTAATCGCCATTTACGTGTTCTCCCCGGACGTTTCAGTCTCGATTTCGTCAAATTTGTCTTCGTTCAGCACACCGGAATTCTTCCGCTGGCGCAGCATTTCTTTGATCAGGTCATCGGTCAGGACCAGCTTGGCATCGCTAAGCCAGTCAAACTGCAGCCCGATGGTGCCCTCGGCGATGTTGATCAGCACTTCGTTGCCCTCAACCCCGGCCAATTCACCTTTGAACCGGCGACGTCCATCGATCAATTCATCTGTTTCGATCTTGGCCTCATAGCCCTCAAACATCGCAAAATCTTTGAGTCGGGTCAGTGGCCGGTCGATACCAGGGCTGGACACTTCCAGCGTATAGGCATCCAAAATCGGATCTTCGACATCCAGAGTGGCGCTAACGGCGGTTGAAATCTCGGCGCAATCATCAACTTCGATGCCGCCATCGGGCTTATCGGCCATGATCTGCAGAATCGAGTATTTGCCCGACATCAGCCGCACGCGCACCAGTTCATACCCCATATCCTCAAGGACCGGGGAGATAATCGCGGCCAACCGCCGATCAATCGCTGCTTTTGCTATCAGGTCGTTTGTCATTTTATCCATCTTCAATTGCGAGCACAAAAAAACGGGCCCACGGCCCGTCACTTGCGTCCGGTGGGCGTTAGGTTTGGACCCCAGCGCGCCGCTGTTGAGAAGTAATATAGACTGGGTTGGCTGAGTCTGCAAGGGGGGTATTATTTTCGCTTGCTGCCTCTGGGCAATTCTTTGGCCTCTTTTGTCAATTCCTGAATGGTACGGTCTGCCGCATCATGGTGAATTATCTTTTGTTGGGCTTTGAAACTGGCGTACTGCACGCCCGCTCTTTTGTCGGCATCGATCTTACTGATCCGACCACCACCTTTCAAAACGACACGCCCAAACAACGACGCAATCTGTGCCTGTGTCATCCATAAAGTTTCACCCTAAACCGGATATCCAAACGCATACCCTTGCCTGAGCCATAGACCAAAAAACGGTCTCCAGTCGCTTCATCTTCAACAAGATGGATTGGCTCATTTGTCGTTTCAGTCATAACGAATCCGTACAGTACAATCTGACAAGAACATTATGGCAACATAGCAAGTAAGTCAAAGGGGCTATCGGCTCGAATCTCCTATTACAAAGCCTTCCGCGCCACGATAAACGCTACCTTGGTGTTGCTCATCGCCAGGCTTTGATCAATTTCAAAACCGGCGTCCGTCATGCTTTTCTCTAACCCATCCTTGGTCAAAAGCCGTATCAATGGCAGCACTCCGATAAGCCGGCCAGCCATCAGAAACGGTTTGATGAACCAAAGCGAATTGCCGATGCAAACCGTCGAGGTCACAAACACGCCGCCCGGTTTCAACAAATCAAACACCCGGGCAATTGCGGCCTCTTTTTCGTCCAGCAGATGCAGGATGCTGTGGCCCATAACCATATCAAACGACCCGTCCGGCGCGGTCAGGGATTCGATATCTACCTGCTCAAACGCCACATTGTCGACATTCAGCGCCTTGGCCTTGGACTGGGCGATTGCGATCATTCTGTGGGACACATCCGTCGCCCAGATATCTTTGGCGTACGCTGCGTGCGCCAAAGCCGTTGACCCGGTGCCGCAGCCAAATTCCAGAACGCGAGAATCAGGCGTCAGATGCTCTCGCGTAATCTCAAGCTTGGTCTGATAGGCGGTTTCGTCGTTAATTTGGATCTTGGAATAGCGATTGGCGATCCAATCCCAGAACCATGTATTCGTGCGCATTTTGGTATCCTCGTAGGGCGTCGGCTGTGGTCTATATCCGCACCGGGGGCGTCAATTTCAACCCATCCACCAGCGTTCGCCGATGCGACCATCGTCCAGCGGGCCACGGGCGCCGATCACTTTTGGCATGCCAACACCCGTACGCGCAGCCAAGGCCATATTATCCTTGGACGGGTGATAGATAAAATCGCCGCGCCCTCGCAGGCCCTTGGGTTCGGGCAGCTCAGCCACATCAACATACCCATCACGCAAGGCTTCGGCGCGAATGTTGGCGTCTGGGATCACGATAATTTCAAGACTGTCGAGCCACCCCGCCTGACCGTCTTTGTAATGCTGCGCGACCCGTTGACCGAGAAAATGTCGCCCAGATTGCAGCCGCTCTGTGCGGTAAAGCCCGGTGCCCTGACCTGTTGGTGACTGCATAACCAAGGCGGGATCGGCCAGCAAATAGGGTAAATCCGGGTTCGGCGCAGCCAGCTCCAGACGCACATGGGTTAGGTCTGTCGTCTCGGCGTGAATGACGCCAATGGCGGCCCCCGCCAATGACGCAACAAAATCCGCCGCACCAAAGACCGTGCCATCATGAAACGCCACATCACCACGCAATTCAAAGTCCCAAACACGCGCATCGCGGTTGCTGGTCCATCCGGTTGCCAATTCACCGCGCAAAACGCCGTTTGGCCCAACCTCGGTCAGCGTGTCAAACACAGCCCCGCGCCACACCAGATCAAAACTGTCACCTCCTTTTGGCAAGGCCAGACGCAACCGACCGCCCGCGCGCGGAGTAGCCGCAGACAGGCCAGAGGCCGCCAGCAAAGCCGCAGCAGCACCCGAGGTAAATAAGGCACGGCGATCAATTCGGGTCATGTCAGCGCCCCTTGGCCAATCTCATTCATTACGCGCACCAGTTCTGCACTGATCCCCGGCTCTGACAAGGCATGACCGGCATTACGTATCATTTTCAGCTCGCATTCCGGCCATAGTTCAGAAATGCGCCAGGCTGATGTCGGTGGGCAAATCATGTCATAACGGCCCTGCACGATGACGCCGGGAATATGTGATATCCGGCCCATGTTGGCCTGAATCTGGCCATCAAATTCCAAAAACCCGGCATTGCTGAAATAATGGTTCTCAAGCCGCGCAAAGGCCCGGGCGTAGGGTCCATGACTCTCGCCAGAACCGCCGCCATTGGAATGGATCGATGCCAGCGCGTTTTCCCACGCCGACCACGCCCGCCCATAGCGCGTTTCCATTGCCAGATCGCCCGAAAACAGACGTTTGTGATAGGCTGCAATCAGATCGTTGCGTTCGTCATCCGGGATCAGCGACACAAACCGCGCCCATGTTTCGGGCCAGAATTTGCCAGCGCCACCGCCATAAAACCAATCCAACTCGGTCTGGGTCATCAGGAAAACGCCGCGCAAAATCAGATGGCGCACGCGGTCCGGATGGGTCTGGGCATAGACCAGGGCCAGCGTCGCCCCCCAACTGCCGCCAAACACCATCCAGTCCGAAATATTCAGCGAATGGCGGATTTTTTCGATATCGGCGACCAGATGCCATGTGGTGTTGTCTTCAATCGACGCATGCGGCCGGGATCGTCCACAGCCGCGCTGATCGAAAAGAATCACCCGATAGACGCGCGGATCAAAATAGCGCCGCATCGCCGGACTACATCCGCCACCCGGGCCCCCATGCAACACAAGAACGGGTATCCCCTTGGGGTTACCACATTGTTCAACATATATTTTATGGCCTTGGCCAACCTCCATCATCCGCTGATCGAAAGGCTCGATCGGCGGGTGAAGATATTGCACTGCGCGCTTTTGGTCCGGGTACTTGTCCATTACTGCCCTATATAGGATTGAAGGACAAAAGAGCATATGGGGACAGAAATGCAAGCGTCTCAAACAACAGTAGACCCAAAGGAAGTTGCGAAATTCGAGGCTATGGCCGCCGAATGGTGGGATCCGGCCGGGAAATTCAAACCTTTGCACATGCTAAACCCCTGTCGGCTTGATTATCTGACAACGCAAATCGCCGGGGAATATGACCTTGATCTAGCGACATCGCTGCCGTTTTCCGGGCTGCGCATTCTGGATATTGGCTGTGGTGGTGGGTTGTTATCTGAACCGATGGCGCGACTGGGCGGCGACGTTGTTGGTGCCGATGCCGCCGAGGGCAACATTCCGGTGGCGCAGGTTCATGCGACGCAATCGGGGTTAGATATTGACTATCGCCACACCACTGCCGAGGCCTTGGCCGAAGCTGGCGAACAGTTTGACGTGGTGTTAAACATGGAGGTGGTCGAACATGTGGCCGATCCGCTGGCCTATCTGACCGCCTGTCGGCAGTTGCTAAAACCCGGCGGGTTGCACCTGTGTTCAACCATAAACCGCAATCCAAAATCCTATATGGTGGCCATCGTTGGTGCCGAAGTGGTGATGCGCTGGTTGCCGCGCGGCACCCATGACTGGTCAAAATTCATCACCCCGGATGAGTTGTATGAGCTGCTGGGCAACGCCGGGCTGACACCGGTCGACCGCAAAGGCTTTGTATTCAACCCGGTGCTGTGGAGTTGGAGCCTGTCGGATCGCGATCTAAGCGTGAATTATGTGACTGCAAGCCTGAAATCCTGAGTCCCAAATTTAGCTATGTTGGGGTAGGATGAGGATGTATATCTTAATAGCTTAATATTGTTAGGAGAGTGTGCATGGCTTTTGATGCCGAGAAAGAATTTAATAAACTCGCGAAAGAATTGAAAAATGCTCAGAACGAGTGCCGCCAATTGGATCGGCGAGTCGGGTTTCTTGAGGCAAGTCAGAAGGTACTTGTCTCGGTGATTTCAAGTGAGATTGACAAGCATCACAAGGGTGTAGCCAAAGAAATTTCCCAAGAACTGCAGCACCGCGACCTGTTGATCAAACGCGACATGTTGTTTGAGATGCGGCGCGAGCTCAAAAAATCCAAATAGGATTTCACCCCGCGATTGAGGTTTTAAGGTCGGCAAACCGTCACGATCGGCTCAGTCCCCGTCTTCCAGCCGCAGCCGCAGTTCCCGCAGGATCGGCAGGACGGACCGTACTTTGGCCTCGCCCAGATGGCCGACCACCTGATTGACCATCGGGGTGATCGCCGAAATTGCCTGATCGCGGGCTTGACGGCCTGCCGGGCTGATCGCCACCATTTTGCGCCGCGCATCATCCCAATCTGGACGGACATGAACATACCCGGCCCATTCCAGTTTGTTCAGGGTATTGGTCATCGCCCCGCGCGTCAGGTGAAACACCGCCGCCAATTGTGCAGGCGAGCGTTCATTGCCGACAAACATCAGATGGTTCAACACCGAGAAATGCGAAATCTCCATGCCTTTGGGCAGCACCCGACTAAGCCGATTACGCAGCAATTGGTCCGCTGTCAGGATTTCGCTGAACAGCGTCACCGCCAAGGCATTGGTATCGTCGGTCATTATGGGCCATCAAATTTACGGTCATGGGTCAACGCCGGGACTTTGCGCCGCGCCGCTGCAACTGATGTATCATCCATATCAAAAATGTGAATGCCCGGCTCGACGCCAGCATCCAACAAAACCTCGCCCCAGGGCGAAATTGCCATCGAATGCCCATAAGTCTGGCGTTTCGGACCGCGCGTGGTGTGATGCGTCCCGGTCTGCGCCGCGGCCAACACGTATGATCCGGTTTCAATCGCGCGGGCCTGCAACAACGGCTGCCAGTGGTGTTTGCCGGTTGCCGGTGAAAACGCCGCCGGAATGGTCAGGATTTCCGCGCCCGCCTGTGCCAAGGCCCGGTGCAGATAGCCAAAGCGCACATCGTAACAAATGCTAAGGCCAACGCACCCAAACGGCGTATCGGCCACAACCGCCCGTGCCCCCGGACGATACCCGGCTGATTCGCGAAAGGTCTCCGTCGCTGTGACCTGTACATCAAACATGTGGATTTTGTCGTACCACGCCCTGATCGACCCATCCGGCGCGATCAGAAAACTGCGGTTGGCAAAGCGCCCGTCTGCGTCATTTGTTTTCAACGCCAATGACCCGATCGACAGCCAAACGCCCAGCGCCGCCGCCTGTTCGCGCAACCCGGCCAACGTCAGGTCATCATCCTGATGTTGCAACACCTCGTTCTGATGGCTGCGACTGCCGAAAATAATGTTGGTCACCTCAGGTGTCAGGATAAACCCGGCACCCCGGGCGGCGGCCTCGGCGACAAAACCTTTGGTCACCGCCAGATTGGCCTGCGGATCATCCCCCGAACACAGCTGAACAAGCGCGGTTTTCATCATGCGGCCAGCAGAGCGTCCAGTTTGCCCGCCCGTTCCAGCGCAAACAGTTCGTCACAGCCACCCACATGAATATCGCCAACAAAAACCTGTGGCACAGTACGACCGCCATTGGCCCGCTGAATCATTTCCGGCTTGCGATCCGGGTTAGTCAGCACATTAATCTCAGAAAAATTAACGTCCTTCTGTTTCAGCAATCGCTTGGCTGCATGACAGAAGCCACACATTGGTGACGTATAAATCTCAACTGGTTGCATTGCGCTATTCCTTAAAAGTTACCTAAGAGCGTTTTGGCATATTGTTAGCCTTCAACAAAATTCCAAAACGCCACT